>JAVBSA010000179.1:0-3154 GCA_031556915.1 Victivallis sp. | reverse complement strand
CCTTTTCGGGCGAAGCCCGAAAAGGCGTCGGCCCCGGCACCTTGCCGGTCGGAGGTTCCAAGGAGGCGAAGCGCTCCTTGGCGGAGTTTGAGGCGGAGCCTCAAGTCCAGGCGCGTTTATTTTGGCTAGCGCTTATGGGCTTCGCGCCCCTAAGAACCTCGCCAGGGCCGGGTGGCCCTGAACCCGCGTCGGCTACCGCCGCCGCAACTTCTTCAGAATTTCCACCGCCACCTTCCGCTTCTCCGCTGGCCCGATCTCGTACCGCTCTCCCTTCCGCCCCAGCATCGTCACCATATTGTCGTCGCTCCCGAAACCGATATCGGCACGCCCCACATCATTGGCGCAAATCCAATCCAGATTCTTGCGCTCCAGCTTTTCCATCGCATAGTCCAGCAAGCGATCCGTCTCCGCGGCGAAACCCACCAACACCTGTCCCGCCGGCTTCACCCGGCCCAACGACAGCAAAATGTCCTCGGTACGTTCCAATTCCAGAACCAGGTCACCGTCCTTCTTCTTCATCTTACCGGCAATCACACTTTTCGGCCGGTAATCCGCCACCGCGGCAGCCATGATAATCACATCATTCGCAGGAGCCGCCGCTTTCACCTCCTCCGCCATCTCCGCGGCGGATTCAACCCCGACAAAAACAATCCCCTCCGGAACCGGAAGATTCACCGGTCCCGAAATCAACGTGACACAATACCCCGCATCACGCGCCGCCTCCGCCAACGCATAACCCATCTTGCCGGAAGAGCGGTTCGACATAAAACGCATCGCATCAATACGCTCGCGGGTAGGCCCCGCCGATATTAAAATATTCATGGCACAACTCCCGTTTCATCCGTCATAAAGTAGCATCTTGCCCGGTTAAAAACAAGCATTTGCCTTGACAAACCCCTTGCCATCCGCTACATTATAAAAATATAATAACAGATAGGGGTCACATGAAATACGAAGCGGTTATCGGTCTTGAAATTCACACTCAATTGCGCACGGCAAGCAAAATGTTCTGCTCGTGCGCCAATCGCTATGGCGCGGAACCCAACACCCTGACTTGTCCGGTCTGTCTCGGCTACCCGGGAACTCTGCCGGTTCCGAACCGCGAGGCCATCCGCAAAGCCGTTCGTGCCGGCCTTCTGACCGGTTGCGATATCGCGCACTTTAGCAAATTCGACCGCAAAAGCTATTTTTATCCCGACCTGGTCAAAAATTACCAGATCAGTCAATATGACCTCCCCTTCTGCCAGGCGGGCAAGCTCAGTATCGGCGGAATCGGATTCTCCGGTGAAGCCCTGCCGGCCAAAGTGATCGGCATCACCCGCATTCACCTCGAAGAAGACCCCGCCAAGCTCAACCACGTAGGCGGCATCTCCGCGGCGGACTACAACCGCTCCGGCGTTGCCCTGCTCGAAATCGTGAGTGAACCGGATATGCGTTCCGCCGACGAAGCCTACGCCTATCTCTCCGGGATCAAAGAGATCCTGCAATACGGCGAAATCAGCGATTGCGATATGGAAAAAGGGCAGATGCGCTGCGACGTCAATATCTCGCTCCGTCCCATCGGCCAGAAAGAGTTCGGCACCAGAATCGAACTCAAGAACATGAACAGCTTCCGGGCTGTCCATCGCGCTATCGAGTACGAAACCTGGCGCCAGGCCGAACTTCTCGGCAAAGGCGAAAAACTCCGGCAGGAGACCCGCGGCTGGAATGACGAATCCGAAGAAAGCTACCTCATGCGCACCAAGGAACAAGCGCACGACTACCGCTATTTTCCCGATCCCGACCTGATGCCGATCAAATTGGACAATGCGGAAATCGACGAAATCCGCGCAAACCTTCCCGAGCTTCCCGCTGCTTTGCGCGAGCGTTTCGTCCGCGACTACGGGCTCACCGAATACGACGCCGGCATCATGACTCAGGAGAAATCGCTCTCCCGCTGGTTCGACCGCGCGGCGAAACAGTCGAAATCCCCCAAGCTCGTCGCCAACTGGATCGGTAGCGAATTGCTGCGTATGCTCGGCGAAAGTAAGTCTTCCATCAACGAATGTAAGATCACCCCGGAAAATCTGGTTGAATTGGTCGAACTGATCGAAAATAAAACCATCAACGGGAAAATCGGCAAAGACATTTTTCCGGAAATGTTCGAACACGGCAAGAAAGCCTCCGATATCGTCAAGGAAAAGGGACTCGTCCAGGTCAGCGACACCGGCGCCATTGCCGAAGTGGTGACCCAGGCCATCGTCGGCAATCCCGCCCAGGTCGAACAGTACAAGGCCGGCAACGAGAAGGTGCTTCAATTCCTAGTCGGCCAGGTCATGAAACTCAGCAAAGGCAAAGCCAACCCGCAGCTGGTCATCGTCGAACTCAAGAAGCAATTGGATTGAACAATATGATCGCCACCCAGATGATCGTCCTCGCCAAGCAGCCCTATAAAGAATCGGCGCTGCTTCTTTCGGGGCTCAGCCCCGATTACGGCAGGCTGAATCTGGTGGCGCATGGTGCTCAGAAGCTTTCTGAAAAAAAGTTTCCGGCGGCGGATCTTTTCCGGGAGCTTGACGTGGAGTTTGAAGAAACCGGGTCCGGTGACTTGTTTACCGCGAAGAGTATCGAGTTGGCCACTCCGTTCGATGCATTGGCGGACAATTCCAAACACTATCAGCTGGCGGGCAGAATTGCGGGATTCCTTTTGAACAATGCGGTTCCCGCCCTGCCGTTGCCGCTTACGTACGATGCGTTACGGTGTATTTTCGAGCAGTTGACGCTTCCGGACGGGGCGTCGGAACGTTGGACTATGGAGCAGTGCGCGGTGGTCATTCGGATCACCTATTTATATGAAAATGGTTTACTCCCGGAATCGGAAGATCCCAAACGCAATGAGTTTCTGGAGAATCTGGTTGCGGCCGGGGTGGAAAGCTCTCCTTTGCCGGAATGTGCTCCCGCCTATTGGCATACGTTAAATCAGTGGCTGGCTTCTCTCTGTGAGTTCCATCATCTGAAGAAGTAGGGGAGGCGGGCAGTAGGGGAGGCGCAGCCGACCGGGTCCAGGGCCTTTCGGCCTTGGCGCGGATTCCAAAGGGCGCGGAGCCCTTTGGCGGAGTTTGAGGCGGAGCCTCAAGTTTTCTCTCTCGCCGGTGACGCTAAAAAAGGAAAATTT
>JAVBSA010000327.1:0-4816 GCA_031556915.1 Victivallis sp. | reverse complement strand
CCTTTTCGGGCGAAGCCCGAAAAGGCGTCGGCCCCGGCACCTTGCCGGTCGGAGGTTCCAAGGAGGCGAAGCGCTCCTTGGCGGAGTTTGAGGCGGAGCCTCAAGTCCAGGTGCGTTTATTTTGGCTAGCGCTTATGGGCTACTCGCCCTTGAGAATCCTCGCCAAGGCCGAAGGGCCCTGGACCCGGTCGGCTTCGCCTCTCCTACTTCCGCTTCCGCCTCAGCTGCCCGCAGGCAGCATCGCTCTCGCTCCCGCGCTCGGTTCGCACCGTCACATGCGCTCCCGCCTGCTGGATGATCCGCTCAAACTCCTTCGTCGTATGCGGCGAAGGGCGGTGGAACCGGTCGCCCGTACTGTTGTACGGAATCAGATTCACCTTGGCATGATGCGCCAACGCCAGGCGCGCCAGCTTCTCCGCATGGCGCGGCGTATCGTTAACCCCCGCCAGAAGCGTGTATTCCAACGTCACCATCCGCCCCGCCAGCTCGCGGTAACGGTCCGCCGCCGCCATGATCTCCCGCACCGGGTAACGGATTTTGTCGGGGATTATCGCCGCACGCGTCTCGTCGTCCGGCGCATGAAGCGAAATCGCCAGCGTGTACTCTTTTCCCAAAGCCGCCAGTTTGTCGATCCCCGGCACGAAACCACTGGTCGAAACCGTGATCCGGCGCGGCGACATCCCGAAATAATCGGGAGCACTCAGGATATGAAGCGTCTTCGACAGCTCTTCAAAGTTCAACAATCCTTCGCCGATTCCCATGAAGACAAGGTTGTCCGGCTTCCGCCCGGCGCGCGCAATCCCGAAAAGAAACTCCTCCAGCATCTCGCCCGCCGCGAGATTGCGGACCAGCCCGCCTTTGCCGCTGGCACAGAAGTAACACCCGACAGGACAACCCACCTGTGTGCTCAAACAGAAGGTAAGGCGCTCTTCGCCCCCCGGAATCAGCACCATCTCGACACTTTCGCCGTCGAATAACTCCAACAGCAATTTTTCCGTATTGTCCGGCGAACGGACGGTTTCGGCGATCTTGCCGCCCGGCGCGTGAAAGTCGTGCTTCAACGCGTCCCGAAGCGGGCCCGGAACGTTCTTCATTCCGGCCGGATCGCAGGTGAAGTGTTTGTAAAGCCAGTCCGCGATTTGATTGGCGCGAAACCGGGCCGCACCCTGTTTCGCGCACCAGGCCGTGACCTCTTCGCGGGTAGAACCTGCGAGGAACAGCTTCATTTCAGGTCGGCGATCTTCTTTTCCACCCGAACCGGATCGAAATCGAGGCTCTCACTGCATTCGAGCGCCTGGCGGTAACTCTTGAGCGCCTCGGATTTTTTGCCCAGCGCCTTCAAAATATCGCCCTTATGCTCGAACATTATGCCGCGATCGGCATCCTGTTCCGATTCCCGAACCGATTTTTCGATCCATTGCAGCGCTTCCTCCGCCTTTCCCTGACGGAAAAGCACCCAGGCCATGCTGTCGAGATAAGCCGCGTTGTAGGGCTCGGCCTCGATCGCGCCGCGAATCAGCTTCTCCGCCTCGTCCAGCCGGATATTCAATTCCGCCGCGACATAACCGACCGCGTTGGCGGCGTCGGGGGAATCGATCTGATCGGTTTCGACCATCAGCTTCCAGATCCGGTTGAGCAAGTCGGCGTCTTTCAGGTATTCCGCCACCGCCACCTGGCGCAAAGCATTGGCGAGGTCGATCTTGACGTCGGGCGAAAGACGCTTCTCCATATCATCCAGAAGAGTGCGCATCCCGGTGAAATTCTTCTCGGCCTCGTAGATCCGCAGCAAAAATTCGTCGCGCGCAATCGGAACACGGATCTCTTCCGCTTTCGCCTTGGCCTCCGCGAACTTCTTCTGGGCGATGAAACTGTTGATCAACAGAATCTGAGAGGGGCCCTTCCAACCGTCGAGCTTGGAAATTTTCTCCGCTATCTCCGCCGCCTTGTCGTAATCCTTCGCCGCCACCGCGAGATAAGCGATCCTGACGTCGGCGGCGGGATTCACATCCTTGCCGCGGCCCCGTTCCGCCGCGTCCAGAGCGACATCGGCTTTGCCGACCGAAGCGCAAACGTCGATCGCGCGCTCCAGTTCAGCACCTTCCAGCGCCGGAATGAGATTGGCGTATTCCGAGAAAAGATCGTCGAAACAAGCCTGCGCCTTTTCGCGGTCGCTCTTGCCGAGCCCCAGGAAGCCGCGCTCCCGATTGCCGTAACGGCTGAAGAAATATTCGTATTCGAGCGAACTGTTGAACAACTGGAAAAGCACGTCGCCGGAGGTTTTCTTGCGGATCGACGCCAAATATTCACTCCCCTCGGCGTAGCTGCCGACCTGCCGCAGCGCAGAAGTATAAACGCTGACCAGGACATAATAATTGTCGAGCAGTTCCGGTGCGAGTTTGTCGGGGTTTTTCACACCCGCCAGCAACGAACGCACAAAACCGATGTATTCCGGCACCGGGTAGTTTCCGCCGTAACACATCCGCGCCGCCATGGTGCCGAGCAGAAGATTCCCGGGATTCGCCGCGGCAAGGTCACGCACCGCCGGGGCTATCTCACGCGCCTCGGTACGGGTCTGGATCATGCTCTCCAGAAACTCCATCCCCGTCCGCGAATCGGGATCGTCCTTGAGCGCTTCCAGCAGCAGCGCCTTGCGCTCCCCGAAATCCCGGCTCTTGGTCGCAGCCATAAAATTCTCCAGCGAACGGACGCGCGGGGATTCAGCCTTGGAAAAGTCAACGGCGAACGCGGCAACCGATAAGCAGCAGAGGGCGAAAAATACGAACTTCTTCATAACAGATCCTCCTTCAATGGATAGAAAAGAAAATACTCCGGCTCGGACATATTTTCAAGTGTCGGAATCCAAACGTTTCCTATCTTACTTTTTCGACCGCTCTTTTCACGCCTTCGGCGGCGTTCCGGATTACGTTTACGTCGACGCAGAAGGCCATGCGGAAGTAGCCGGGGCAGCCGAAGCCGCGGCCGGGAACTGCGAGGACGCGTTCGCTCACGAGGGCGTTGATGAATTCGCTCTCATCCGCCGTCGGGGATTTGGCGAAGAAGTAGAAGGCGCCCCGGGGGAGGTTATACTCGATTCCGGCGTTGGTGAGGATTTTGGCCATGGCGTCGCGGCGGGCGCGGTAGATGCCGAGATCGACCTGCGACTCCATGCATTCGAAGAGGATCTGCTGCGCCAGCGCCGGGGCGTTGACGAAGCCGAGGATGCGGTTGCAGAGCGTGAGGCCGGCCATGAGTTCTTTGGCGTTCTCGAACCTTGGCGATACGGCGATATAACCCAGGCGTTCCCCTGCGAGCGAGAGGTTTTTGGAATAGGAGCCGATGACCACGCTGTGCGGGAAAATCTCGAAAGTTCCCGGCAGTTCGACTCCGTCGAAGTTGAGGAAACGGTAGGGCTCGTCGGAGACGACGTAGATGACGCGGCCGAATTTCTTTTCCGCCGCCGCGATGATGGCGGCAAGTTTCGTGAGTTCTTCGCGGCTGTAGATCTGGCCGGTCGGATTGTTGGGGGTGTTGATGATGACGGCGCGGGTTTTCGCGGTGATCGCTTTTTCCATGGCGTCGAGGTCGAGTTCAAAGGTGAAATCCTTCGAGGGAGCCGGAACCAATCTGCCGCCGTAGTTGCCGGCGTAGAAGCCGTATTCGACGAAATAGGGCGCGGGGCAGACGACTTCGTCGCCGGGGGTGAGCACGGTGCGGAAAAAGACGTTGATTCCGCCCGCCGCACCGCAGGTCATGATGACGTTGGAACCGGGAACTTCGGTCCCTTGTTCCTTGCTGAGGTGCGCGGCGAGTTTCGCACAAAGTGCGGGGTATCCGCCGTTCGGCATATAGCCGATGGCGAACGGATCCTGCGAACGAGCGGTGATTTTTTCAAGCGCAACCTTGACTTCGGGCGGCGGGGGCAAATCGGGATTGCCCAAACTGAAGTCGTAAACGTTGTCGGCGCCGTACTGTTTCTTGAGTTCAAGACCCGCTTCAAACATTTTGCGGATCCAGGAGGCGTTGGTTAAGAAGCCTTTGATTTCGTCGGTAATGAGCTGCATGATGGTTTTCTCCCAAGTGTAATATGCATAATGTATCACAAAAATCATTGCCCCGCAAGCGGTGAACCGGATTCCTGAAGAATCTTCCGAAGATGATTTGAAAATCATAGCCCCGGATGCTACTTCTATTAAAAATGGAGATTTTATTGCCCATGAGAGCATTTGCGGGAATTTTGTTTTTGCTGGCATTCTGCCTGTTTGGCGAAGGAGCCGCCGGGGAGAATGTTTCCGTCGAGCAATGCAGAAAGAACATCATCGCGGCACACGATTTGTGTTTTGAAAAACCTTCCGACCAATCGTTCAGGGCTTGGTATGAAGTTGCTTCCGAGGCATATCGCCGTTATCCCCGCGATCCGGAAATTGCGCGGCGTTTTGCTTTTGTCGCCATGTCATACGCTTCGGCCGGGGAGGCGCTCAAGGTGCTGTTGCCCTTGTTGCCCGAGATGAATTCAGATTGGAATATCGCCCTGGGAATCTGGCAGATTTTCGATTGCGCCCGCAGAAATGCCGTCAATACTGATGAATATCGCGGTCAGTTGTATTTGTATTCTTTAACAAATGAGGAAGCGGAGAGGGTCATCAACTGTCAATGGCAGTTCTGGGCCGGGCAAATAATCAATGTTGAGGAGCTCAAGCCGGTTTTGCGGAAAAGGATTGCCGAAGCGCGAAACAACTCCGCGGATCAAAGCATTTCACTTGACGAAGCAGCCCGAACCTGGCGGATCATCCTGGAAAAAATCAACGAACATGACAGG
>JAVBSA010000063.1:0-3703 GCA_031556915.1 Victivallis sp. | reverse complement strand
TTCATTTAAAAGACCACGAAATACACGAAACACACGAAAAAAAATCAAAACGAAATTTTTCCCTCTCCCCTTTCGTGTTTTTCGTGTATTTCGTGGTCAAAAAAATGGCATTACCAGTTAAGTGAAGAGCATTGGTCCGACGAGTCCGACGACGACTGAGACATTTCCTCCCACGATTCATAATGCCGAATTATACTATTTCTCATTTGCATTCCACTTGGAATATACTATATTGACTGGTATGAAAACCTCACTATTGAAACTTATGATCCGCTGTTCGCTGCCGCTTTCTTTGCTGGCGGTTTTCTCCGGTTGCTCGAAAAACGAAGGGGCGGTGCGGGGGGCGCTTGACGGTGAAATCGCCGCGCCGGTGACGGATAATCGTCCGATGGAGCCCGCGATTATGGGTAAGATTGTCGTGCCGGAGGTGAAGAAATGAAAACCCGTCTGCTGAAATGGATGGTGCGTTGCTCGTTACCGCTGTCTTTGCTGGCGATCCTTTCCGGTTGCTCGAAGAATGAAAATCCGGAATTGCCGCCTGCGCTTGACGGTGATATCGCGCCGGTAACGAGGTTGGGCGGGGAACCGGTTGTTTCTCAGGTGGTGCCGGTTCCCGAGCCCGTTGTCCCCAAACGGCAGAAGTCGCCGGAACCTATGATTGTGGGGCGGATTGCCGTGCCGGAGGCGAAGAAATGAAAACGCGCCTATTGAAATGGATGGTTCGCTGTTCGTTGCCGCTCTCACTGCTGGCTCTTCTGGGGGCGGCAAGCGGCGGGTGCCGGGATAATGCCGTGCCTGGCGTTATGGAGGTGACCGATCCGCCGAAACAGTTGCCGCTGCGAGGTGAACCGGGGCCGCAAAAGTGACGGAGCCTTCCCGTACCGCGATTCTTGAACTGACTTTCAACTGCAATTATTCCTGTCTGTTCTGCTATGTTCCGTGGCTGGAGAACTCCGCGCTTTACGGGCCCGAACTTACCATCGGCGAATGGTGCGATGTCGCGGAACGGCTGATCCGGCACGGGGTGCGGCACTTCACCCTCTCCGGCGGCGAAGCACTGCTGAAACCGGGCGTGGAACGCTTGATCGATTTCCTCAAAAATCATCCGGAGAAACCGGGATTTTCCGTTTATACCAACGGTTCCCTGGTGACGAAGGCGCTTCTGGAACAGCTGCGCGACAGCAACGGGAGTCTTGCCCTGAGCTTGCCCGGAATCAAATGCTACCGGGAGCTGACCGGCGCAAACATCACGGTTTACGATTTGATCGACCGCTTTGCGGAAATCACAAAAGCCGGGGTTCCGTTCAGCGTCGGAATCACGGTGACCGGCCGCTCGCGGAAGGAGTGGAAGCAGATGGCGTCGCTCGCCATTCTCTCCGGTGCCGCTTCGGTGCAGATCGGTCCCTTCGTGGCCGAGGGCAGAGGCAAGTTCCACCCCGAACTCCTGCTTTCCTATCCAGAAGCGTGCAAGCTGGAGAAGGGCGTCGGCGCGATGGCGAAGAAAACCCCCGTTCCCCTCTATTACGCAGGGGAACTCTTCTGTTCCTGCCGCACCGATTATATTGTTCCGCCCGGGCTCCCCGCAGACTACAGGCCGCCGGAATGCGCCATCGAAAAGCGGCTGATCGTCGTCGGCCCCGACGGGCGCTGCCGGCGCTGTCTGCATACGCCGGAGAGCTTGGGGGATGTCAGGGAACTCTTTTTGTGAAGAATCCGCTGAAAACGGCTGGACATTTCAATTTTCCGCGTATATATTCCCCTGAAGAACCAAATTTCAGAGGGAGCTTGTTATGCGGCAGAAATTGTTGTTGCTCGGCGCTGTGCTGTTCGGCCTGATCGCCTTTGTTCTCACCTATCAGCAGATCGAGGCGAAAAAACGGGAATTGATGGGCGGAACCGAAGAGGTTGTGCTCATCCGCCTCAAGAAAAACAAACTCCCCAACGACGAATTGACCCTTGACGATCTTGAGCGCGTTGTGCTCGACCGCAGCAAAGACGCCGCCAAAATGAGCCGCGACCTCGAATGGCGCGATCTGCCGCGCGTCGTCGGCCGCCAGCTGGAACACGTGATCCCGGCCGGGCAGATTCTGCAGAGCACCGACCTCAAACCGATCTCCCGCCGGCAGGGGTTCTCCGGCATCATCCAGAAAGAACTCCGCGCGGTGGCGATTCCGGTCGATCCGGTTTCGTCGATCAACAACCTGGTCCAGCCCAACGACAATGTGGACGTGATCGGGACTTTCCGCTTCCCCGACATGCGGGGCGATTCTTCGCTGGACACGGTCACTTTGACCATTCTGCAGAACGTCAAGGTGCTGGCGGTCGGCAACCGCTGGGGCGCGATGGCGCTCGATCCCACCGGCGGGCGCACTTACGGAACCGTGAGTCTGCTGCTGTATCCGGAAGAGGTGGAGATGATCATCTTCGCTTCGCAGAAAGGCAAACTCTCTCTTTCGCTCCGCAACTATGAAGACGAACGCATTTCACGCGATATCGAAAAACGCAGCGTCAATTTCCGCCTCCTCGAACAGGAGATTCCCAAATACAACGAACGGCGTGAAAATCGCCGGAAAATGCTTCCGCAGTAGGAGTGTTCCCATGCTGGAACTTGAGATCCAACAGCCCAATTCACCGACGACGGCGGCCAAACTGCCGCCCGGCGCGTATCTGATCGGGTCCGGGCCGGATTGCCATATCAAGATCGCAAGGCCCGAGGTTTCTTCGCGTCACGCCCAGTTGATCGTGCGGGATAACTCTCTCGTGGTCATGGATCTGGGCAGCCGCAACGGAACCGGGATCGAAGACGGCAGTACGCTTTTTCCGAACCAGCCCTATACCATCGCTTTCGGCACCCGGATCCTCATCGGCAAAGCGGTTCTCCGCGTCGCCAAAGTGGAGGCGCCCGCCGTTGGCGCCGAAGTTCCGGCGAAGAAAGTGGAACCGAAGAACACGGTGGCGTCCGCACCGGCTCCGCCGGCGCCGAAAATCGACGAAGCGGCGTTGCTGGGCAAAAAGGAAGATATTCCGATTCTCCGCATTTCCGGCGTGCCCGCACATCTGCGGCCGATCGTTCAAGAGGTGAAGAAGCACGCCCATAAGGAGCTGCTCAAGCGCCTGAATTTGAAGAAAATGGCGGTTTCCGGCGTCGGCGGGGACGAGCTGGCGCGACAGGCGAGCGAAACCATCCGCGAGATTCTTTCCCAGCTGACCATCCAGCTCCCCGCCGCAATCGATCTCGGCGTGGTGGAAAAGGAGCTTTTTCAGGAGGCGCTCGGGCTCGGGCCGCTGGAGAATCTGCTGGAGCGGGACGATTTTACCGAAGTCATGGTCAACGGCCCCGATCAGGTTTTTGTGGAAAAGGGGGGCACCCTCTACCGTACCGACACCGCTTTCGCCGACAACGGCCAGGTGTTGGCGGCCATCGAACGGATCGTTTCTCCGCTCGGGCGGCGGATCGACGAGAGTTCGCCCATGGTTGACGCGCGTCTTGCCGACGGCAGCCGCGTCAACGCGATCATTCCGCCCCTCGCGCTCGATGGCTCCAAGCTGACGATCCGAAAGTTCTCCGAGGACCCCTACACCGTCGAAGACCTGATCTCTTTCGACACCTTGAACCGCGAGTCGGCCCAGCTGCTCGACGCCTGCGTGCGCGGCCGCCTCAACATCTTGGTCTCGGGCGGCACCGGCGCCGGAAAGACCACCA
>JAVBSA010000241.1:0-9360 GCA_031556915.1 Victivallis sp. | reverse complement strand
CTTCAGGGTTTTGTCAAAGTTCGCTTTCGCCCGCACTCCGCGCGAAAGCGTCAGCCGGAATTCGGCAACCGTCTCGCCATGCGCGGGCACCTGCGCCGTTTTCCGGCGGCGGTCGGCCGTGAAGCCTTCCGGCAATTCTTCCGCGTTCAAAGTGAAGGTCCGGGCACGATCCGATGGGTTCCGCAGGCGGATCCGGACCGGGTAGACTCTCCCCGGAATTGCGAACTCACCGGCCTCGACCGCCAGCAGCTCCGGCCCGAGCTCCGCCCGGGTCGCCCCATGCAGCAGCAAAGTCGCGGGAATTTGCCCGACTTCGAAGAGGGCCATGCCGTCCGCGACCGGAACCGAAACTTGATTCCCCATCGGGTCGATCAGAGTGGCGGAGGCGGCGTCCGTGGTCACCGGAAGCGTGCGCGTCGCTCCGCCGGATTCGTTCCAGCCCGGAATCAGGATTCCGCCCGGCGTCGAGAATTCAAAGACATAACTATTCTCCCCGGCCTCGAACCGGCGGCGGAACTGCGCCTCGCGGAAATGGCCGGCGAGCATGTTGTAGACGGAGTAAACCATCTTCGGGTAGAACTCATGATCCAGCATCCCGTAATTGTGCTCCGCCTCCTTCGGGTCGAACCCGTCGTTGCGCAGGTCGTACCAGGTGAAGCCGATCGAGCCCCGGCTCCAGGCAAACAGGAGTTTCTTGAACAGCGTGAGCGCCTGGTTGTGCTCGGCGCCGCCGAGGGAGTGAATGGCCGTCTCGTTGGCGTACCAGGGGACGGTGACTCCTGCCGCGGCGCGCATCGGCAAAAATTGCCGGTCGAGGATCCGGACATAGGCGGGGAAAGAGCCGTGTTCATGATAGGCGTGGATATCGTAATACCCCTTCGCTTTTGTCAGGTTGTCTTTCTGAAAATCCGGGTGCTTCAGCCCCGGATGCGGCGTCAGCGTGGCATAGCCGCCGGTCAGGAGCTTCAGCTCGGGGGAGACCTTGCGCGCCTCTTCGAAGGCGATGATCTGAAGTTCGACGTACTCCTCCTGGCTCATCCGGTTGAAACCGGCGAGATCGGGCTCGTTCCAGACCTCCCAGAAACGGATTTTACCCTTGTAGCGGGCAAACACGGTTGCCGCGTAATTGCGCCAGGCGGCGGAATCGGGCTTGGAGCGCGACCAGTCGAGCCAGTTTTTCGCATTGCGGAGATGTTCGGGGGCCGCCCAGCGCGCGGTGAAGGCCAGCATCGCCTGAAGCTCCATCCCCATCGCGCCATAGGAGTCGACCAGGGAATCCATCGGGGCGAAATTCCAGCGGTCCGCCGCGGGCTGAAGGGTGTGCCAGTCGACGGAGTCGCGGATCACCTTGGCTCCGCACAGGGCGGCACCGAGCACTTCCTTATCCTGAGCGCCCGGGCTCCACCACTCCGAATGCGTGCAGATGCTGAAGAGGAAACCGGGCGCGCGCCCCTCCGTCGGCCCGGCCGGTTCCAGCAATGCGAACGACCGGGTGACCGTCGCCGGCTGTTCCGGCGAACCGGCCTCCCGCACGGTCGCTGCGACCTGCCAGTGGCCGAGGCGGTCGGGCATTTTTTCCGGTTGGAAGGTGATGGACTGCCCCGGCGCGAGTTCGGCGGAGCGGGTTTCCGTCAGCCGGGTCCCGTCGAAATGTCCGTAAACAAGGCCGAGCACGAAAGAGCCCGCCTTTTCGGAGCGGTTGGTGAAACGGAGCGCCAGCGCCTCTTCATCGCCCTTGCGGAGCACATGGACCGGCGTACCGGTCTCGATCTCGAACTCCAGTGATTCGGCGATGGGCAGAACGGTGCGGAGCGAGGCGCTCTTCAACAGGACGTCCCCGTTTTGGGCGATTGCGTTGCGGAAGAAGATATTCTCCATCTTCACCGGCAGCACCGCGCCTTCCAGGATCGCGCCGAGATCGAATTCCAGCGGCGCACCCCCGCGGCGCAAGCGAAGTACCGGGGTGGTGAACAATACGCCTTTGGCGTCGCGCAAAGTGGCGAAAGCGGTCAATTCCCCCTCGCGCACTTCGGCGTCGATGATCAGGGCGGCGGGCCTGCCGCGCAGAGACCGCAGCTCATTCCCGCGTTCTGTGATCACGAGTTCGCCTTTGATATCCTTGAGCAGCAGTCCATCCGGCTGCTGCATGATCACTCCCTGGCCGCCGCGATGCCGGAACAGTTCGTCCCGGTCGAAACGGTACAGCACCAGCAGCGCCTTGTCGCCAGGCAATTCCTTTGCGGGCGGCGCTTCGGCATCGATATCGAGTGCAAGGAGCGTCAGGGCGGAAGCACCCGCGCCGCCGGCGAAATCGAAGGCGAAGCCCAGAACTCCGCCCGGCATATCGAAGACCTTGTTGGCATCTCCGCCCCAGGAGATCTGGAATTGGTCCGGCTTCACTTCCCAGACCACCTCGAACTCGCCGCCTTTGGCGAAATCGGCTTTGCTCACATACTGAAACACTTCATGGTTGCGGTCGATCAGCCGCAGCGACATGCTCCGGACCGGAGAACCGGCGGGGACACGGACCTTCGCCGCCACGCGCGCCGAACGGAAGATGCCGAGCGGCAGCGGACGCGGAAACGCGACCTCGGCATAACCCGGCTCCACAGGATTGAACGGGAAGGTAATCTCTCCATTCTGTGCGGAATAAGCCGTTCTGACACTGCCGCCCGGCTTGGGGACGATCAAGGTTGCTCCGTCGATGGGAACGGGCGCGCCCCGGAGGGCGCAGCTTGCGCAAGCCGCGATGAAAAAGACGAACACCTTCAGATAGCGCATAGTTTCTGATCACAATCCCCAATGCGCCATGGGACCGAACAGCGGATCAACATTGCCGGGCACGAAAAGGGGAATGTCGAGCCTCTTGACATACATGCCGAAGAAAAGCGCGTTCCGGTCACCGCCCGGATGGGCGTACTCCGCTTTAAACCCCCAGTATGGAACGGACAGGCCGCCGGCATATTGATTGGCGTTAGCGTTAGGATCCGTGTCCGGAAAGATGCAATCCGCCAGCAGCACGATATCATTTTTGTTGGTCTTGTAAGAGGAGTAATACGGCTTGATTCGATCCATCCGAAACGCCTGATTGGCGGCCAGCGGTGTGCCGCTCCCCCCCGCATAGGGAACTGTGCCGTCGCTCAGGCTTCCTGCGTTGAAAGCATAGCTGAGCCGGGTCTTCTTGCTGCCGACAAGCGCATATTTGTCAGTTGGGCAAGTCAGATACTTCGCAACAAGATTCCAGCGGTTGGAGTGCGCGCCGTTCCCGCCGAGAGCGGACACGACAAATTGTTCCCAGGAATTCGGAGTGCTTTGCTCGGCATCGGTCGCTCCGGTACGCGGCGGGAAGTACTCGCCGTTCCCGTAAAAAACAATGGCGGTGCCGATCTGTTTGAGATTGTTGACACAGGCGGTCGAGTGCGCCTTGCCTCTCGCCTTGGTGAGCGCGGGCAGCAGCATGGAGGCGAGAATCGCAATAATCGCGATAACCACCAGGAGCTCGATCAGGGTGAAGCATTTGCTTTTCATGAAATTAAATCCTTTCTTTCGGAGTGAGTGTTCTGACGGAATTCCGTTCAATTAGCTTCATCGGCACCTCGGTTTTGAAACTGGATATCTGCTTTTTCAGGATGGAATCGATTCCGGTGAAAGCGGCTTCCACCTCCGCGACGAGATCGGCGCAGACGGCAGTCAATGGCGGGTGGTAGAATTGGCCGATCTGCTCGATCGAATGAGCGACGATGCTGACGTCGCGGGGCAATTCATGGCCGAATTCGCGCAGAGCCGTCATGATGCCGGGCACGGCTTCACCGGTATCGGCATAAACCGCGGTAAAGCCGGTTTTGCCGTCATGATCTTCCAGATACTGTTTCATGCCGAGATAGGCTTTATGTTGCGCATATTCCCCGCTGGCGGTCATGCAATCGATCTTGACAAGTCTCATATCGAACAATTTCGAGGTTCGGGCGAAAGAGGAGACGCGCATTTTCGTCGGCAGCGTATCCGGTTCGCTCTGCACGATCGCAATTTCTCTATGCCCGCACTTGTAAAGATGATGACAGGCCATAACCGCGCCGTCGCCGTCGGCGGATCTGACATTGTTGATTTCGAAGCTGCCCACATCCGCGTTGAGCAAGACGACCGGGAGAGTAAGGGAAGCGAGAAAACGCATATCCTCGCGGGAAACATTCGGGCTCGGCGTCTGGATGATCGCAGCGTCGAAGCCGTCGGTCGACAGTGAGGAAATCGTCTCGCTGCCCGGCGGCAGCATGACTTTGCACAGTTGCCAGTCTTCGCGTGTTTCCGCATAGGCGCCGGCTATCCGGCTCCACTCCAGCGTAATTTCGCTCGGCCAATCCAATACGGCGAGAAGGATTTTGCGGGCATTCGGGCGGCGCGTCACACTGCTGAAAATGCCGACCTGCGGAACCCGGTCGATCAACCGGTTCTCTTCGAGCCGGTCGAGAACCTCATCCAGTACTCCGCGGTGACACTTATACTTATTCATCAGTTTCCGGACGGAATAGAATTTCGTTCCGATGGGGAAATTATCAAGCTCCTGATCCAGCGTGCGGTATAAATTTTCAATTTGCGGTTCAAGTTTCATGAAGACAGCTTTCTGTTGTGCGTCTGTTGAATATTATATCAGAAATACACAGCTATCACAATAGGTGTGCATCGCTTTCCGTGAAAAAGTTCCATGAAATGAAAATGAAGACGCGCGGCAGTTACGACAGTTACTTTAGCGAATATTTCTCCAAGGTGCGCTTGAAACTTGAATCTATGCTGGCTTCATTATTTTTATCTGTGCAAAATACCCTTAAAGTTATATTCCTCAAGTCCTGTAAACAAAAAAAGTCACAGATTTCAGAAAGCGAAATATCCGGGCGTTCAATCTTCATCAGCAGAATCCCCCGCGCCCGCTTTCCTCCGATTTTTCGGAACAGATCACTTGATATTGTCTGACAAAGCACTACATTAATTGTGTAAGATAGGGAGCGGACGTGATGATATGATGAAAATTCCGGTTTCGATGCGGGTGTTTCAATATTTGACCGGGTATATCCGGGAGCATAGCTTGGAAGCGGGCGCGCTTCTTCCCGGCGAATTGGAGCTCTGCGCCAAACTCAGCGTCAGCCGGGCGTCGGTGCGCGAAGCGATCGCGTTCCTCAAAACCTTCGGCGTTTGTCGATCGCAGACCAGCAAAGGATTGATCCTCACCGCCGACCGCCGGCAGCTCGATCTGCTGAAACTCTTCTGCCGCGAGGAGATGGAGGCGGAGGACTTTATTCACTTGAAGCAGTTGCGGGATTTCCTGGAACTCGGCTCCTGCCACCTGATGGTCCGCAACGTCACGGCAAAAGAGCTCGGCCAGCTCCAAACCCTGGTGAAGCTGGCGGCGAAAAACCGGATCGACGCCGTCGATTTCGAGGTGGAATTCCATTTGATCCTGGCCGACCTGAGCAACAATGAGTTTGTCGGCGCCCTCAGTCTTCTCTACCGGCCGCTGTTCGAATACCATGTGAAGCATCATCCGCTGCTGTTTGAAAAAGGCCCGATTCCGCAATACATCGTCGAGGCCCACCGGAACATTCATGACGCGCTGGAGGCGGGCGACTGCGACCGGCTTTATCGCGAACTTCGCCATCAGGCATCCCATCTGGAATAATTTTTTTAAACTCATTCTTTGTCTGACAAAGCAATAAAGGTGACAGCAATGCGGTTTCATGATCGGATTCCAACTGAAATCTACTTTGGCGAAGGGGAACTTCAACGCCTTCCTTCGCTGGTCGAAGAGTCTTCTCCCTGCCTGATTCTGGCTTCGGAGCGGATAAATGCGCGAATTCTGCCGGGCAGACAGGCTCTCCGAATTACGGAAACCATGCCGGATCCGGATACCGCCCTGGTTCGCCGCCTGGCGGAGAAATTGCAAAAATTCCGGCGCGGCGTCATGATCGCAGCGGGAGGCGGCAGCACCATCGATCTGGCCAAGGCGCTACGCCATTCCCTGCCGGAGAGCGCAATCAACCTGATCGCCGTCCCGACGACTTCAGGAACCGGTTCGGAGGTGACTCCTTATGCGATCCTGACCGGGGAAGACCGTTTGAAAACCGTTTTGGCCGGCCCGTCGCTTTTTCCGGATATCGCCCTTTGCGATCCTCTCCTGACCTCAAGCATGCCCCGGCAGCTCACGATTGATACGGGAATCGACGCGCTCAGCCACGCCATGGAGGGATTGTTTGCCGAACGTTGCCGCGACCGGCTTGCCGACCTCGCTTTCACGGCTTGCCGCCGCATCGGCCGGGCATTGCCCGGAACGTTGGCGGATCCCACGGATTCCGGCGCCCGCTCGGAGATGATGCTTTCTTCGACCGAAGCGGGAATCGTCCTGGCCAACTGCGGAACAGTGGCCGTCCATGCGCTCGGTTATCACCTGACCCGTGCATTCGGTTACACGCACGGTTTCGCCAACGCACTTCTGCTGGCCGCGTTCGTCGAACGGATGGCGTCGAAGGGCTCCCCTGAGGCGGCGGAAATTCAGCGCATCTTTCCCGGCGGAATCCGGACTTTCCTGCGCCAAACCGGCGTACCGGAGTCCGTTCCCGACCGGATGACGGATTCGTTCGCGGAAGAGGCCGCTGTCGCGGTCTGGCAGGCCGGCGGCTGGAAAAAATCCACGATTCCGCTCACCATCGAAGACTTGAAACTGATTTTGAAAGGAGAAAACTGATGCGTTACCTGGCCGATGAATTCGTCACCTTGGCGGAATCCCCCTATCCCGGCGAGGTCTTCTGCTACAGTCCCGGCATCTGCCGCCTTGCTTCGGGCAGACTGGTCGCCACCATGGATTACGGCGGCAAAGGAGTGGGCAAGCTCCCGCTCCCGCGCAGTCGGTGCGGAGACGCGGAAGCGGGAAACGCCGGACAGGCGTTCGTCAGCGACGATCACGGAAAAAGCTGGCGGAATGTTCTCGATTTCCCCTTCTATCACGCGCGGCCGTTCGAAGCGGGGGAGAATCTTTGCATCCTCGGCCACTCCGGCGACCTCATGATCTCCGTCTCGAAAGACGACGGGGAAAGCTGGAGTGCGCCCGCCGCCCTCTCCGCAGGACAGCGTTGGCACCAGGCGCCCTGCAATGTCTGGTATGCGAATGGCAAAATCTACCTGGTGATGGAACGCTATCTGTATGATTGGAGCGGCGGCCGGGAATGGTGCGGCTGGCACCGCATGTCCCTGGTGGTGATGTCCGGCCGAACAGAAAGCGACCTCACGCTCCGCGAGAACTGGACATTCTCCAACGAGTTTTTCTATCATGAGGCGTTGCCGGAGATCAAAGGCTGCGGGACTCCGTTCTACCGCCCGGGAGAGATCACTCCACCCGGTGCGGCAATTACCCGCCGGATGGAACCGGTTGCCTGGCTGGAAACCAATATCGTGCAGTTCTCCGACCCGGAACATATCTGGCACGATCCGGCGGGACGGACATTCTATCTCTTCAGCCGAACCAACAACTGCCCGCCCGACCTCGCCATGCTCACCCGGGTAAAGGAGTCTCCCGACGGCTCGCTGACAGTCGGTTTTGCCGAAGCGCCTTCGGGGGAAGTGTTCCTTCTCGTTCCGCTGCCGGGGGGACAGATGAAGTTCCATATCCTGTACGACGTTGAAAGCAGGCTCTTCTGGTTGCTCGGCACGCAGGCCGGCGACAGCATGATCAAACCGGAGCGCATGGGAGCGGATCGTTTTCATCATCCGCTCAACGAGCGGCGGCGCCTCCAGCTCCATTTTTCCAAAAACTGCGTCAACTGGCATTTCGCGGGGCTGGTCGCAGCCGGCCGTTCCGACCGCGAATCGCGTCATTATGCAAGCATGGCCGTCGACGGCGACGATCTCGTCATACTCTGCCGCTCCGGCGACGACCGCGCCGTTTCCGCCCACAACGGCAATCTCATTACAGTCCATACCGTAAAAGAATTCCGCAACTTAATCTACTGACAAGGAAAAGACCATGAAAATCTACGGAGCCGGTTCCCTCGAGGACATCACTCTCTGCGAACAACTGAACGTCGCCGGAATTCTGACCAATCCGCAGGGGTTCGACCAATATTATCGGGGCGAATCGACGCTTGAAGAGATCACCGAGGCAATCGCCGCCAGGACGGACAAGATGTTCTTCATCCAGATTCACGGCGCGGACAGCGACGCCCTGGTGCGCCGCGCCCGCCGACTGCACCGGCTTTCTTCGAGAGCCGGTTTCAAAATCATCGCCGACGAGAAGGGGTTCCTCGCCATCCGGATCCTGGAATCGGAAGGAATCCGCTGCATCGCCACGACCCTCTTCACACCGGCTCAGGCGGCGGTGGCAGCCAGCGTCGGCGCGTTCGGAATCTGCCCTTTCGTCTCCCGGGCGCAGGCCATCGGCATGGATGCGTTTGAAATCCTTTCCGCCATCCGCCGCGGTTACGACCGCCTCGAGCGGGCGCCGGAGATCATCGCGGTGAGCATGAAGACGGTCGCCGAAGTCGAACTCGCGCTCCGCGCCGGAGCCGACGCCGTCGGAATGCGTTATCCGTTGATCCGGGAGATGATGACTCATCCGCTGAGCACGAAAGCCGAACTTCTCTTCGCCAAAAACTGGGCCAATGTGAAAGGCGAAGATATCTCCTATCTCGAATCGGCGCTGAAACTGGAAGGAATCGCGGAATGAGAAGACTCCCGGAGCTGAAAGGCAATCTGGTTCCGCTGGTTACGCCGTTCCACTCCGATGGCGGCGTCGATCGGGAGGGGTTCGCAAAACTGGCGCGAAAATTCCTCGCCAATCCCCATATCGACGGGCTTTTCGCGCTCGGCGCGACCGGAGAGTTCCCCAGCCTCGACCAGAGAGAACGCCTTCTCCTGATCGAGTCGCTGCCGGAACAGAACGGCAAAGCCGTCACGGTCAACCTCGGCGGGCTCGCCATGCCGCTTCAGGTGGAGCTGGCCGGCCTCTGCGGACGCCGTGTTACGGCGGTGGCGACCACACTGCCCCGGGAAGTGCCGTGCACGCCGGAGGCTGTCGCGGAATTTCTGAAACCGCTGGCGGAAACCGGCGTGCCGTTCACGGTTTACTGGACTCCGTTTGTAAAGGAGCACGCGCCTTCCGCGACGATCGTGGAAAGGCTGCTGACGGAATACCCCTCTTTCGCCGGGCTCAAGGACAGTTCCCGGAACATGGTCGCCTTTTCGGATCTCGCGCTCCGTTTCGGCGGAGAAATCAGCGTTTTCCAGGGAGTCGAAATGCTGCAGCTACTCTCGCTTGCCGCGGGAGCCGCCGGCATGGTCGGCGGCGGCCTGAACCTCTACCCACGACATGCACACGAGCTC
>JAVBSA010000007.1:0-8978 GCA_031556915.1 Victivallis sp. | reverse complement strand
CCGCTCCGCATTCATCGCCTGCGGGGAAAAGATCGACAACGGCAGCGGTTCCGCCGACTCGGCGATGATTCCACCCTGACCGGAAAGCGTGGTTTTCAAGCGGTAATCGCCGGGCGGGAACGACTCCGACAACCGGACGTTCAACATGGTGTAAGGCGCTTTCAAACTGACGGTTTGCGAAAAAGTCCTTCCGCCGCATTCGATGTTCAATTCCGCTTGCTGTTCCCGTTCGACGGCGAGCTCCACGCTGTACTCGAGAGCGGCGTTGTCCGCCATTTCCAGCGGATGAACGTTGATGAGGAAACCGCCCGGATTCATCCGGGTGGAATAGACCGCCGTGGCCGGATGCGGCGCCGGCAGGAACCGGATCGCCGCGACGATCATGGACATCTCCTCGGCATGCGGTACCGCGTCGTTGCGGGCATTGAAGTCGAAACGCAAGGTATCCACCGAAAGGCGGCTTTTCTTCACCGGAATCCGCACGGTATGCCAGCACTTCGGCTCCAGGTTCTTAACCACATCCGACCAGGTCCAGGGCAATTGCCCGAATCCCTTCGTGCTCCCGAACCGGGCGGTGACGCCGAAAGGAAATTTCTGCAGCGGATAGATTTCGAACTCCACCTCATCCGCGCCGACGATATTGAGTTCCGGGTCGAGCTTCGCCTCCCAGGCGACCCAGCCCGGCGCTTTGGCACTTTTCTTGTCTATTTTGGCCGAAAAGAGAAGCCCGCGCTCCCCCGGCCGCCCCGGACAATCCGCTTCGCTCAATTTCAGGCTGTGCCCGCCGGTGCTGCCGATCCGTTTCCAATCCGCGGCGCGGCTCATATCGAGCAGGTACTCGGGGTAAACCTTCTTACCCCGCAGATACTTCGCTTCGGCGGGATACTCCGCGACGACGGAGAGCTCCGCAAAAACAGGGGTGCAGAGGAACAACAGAAGAACGGCAATCCTCCTCATTATGCTCACCGGTAACCGCAAGTGGAAATACGCTGCAAAATGGTGCTCGCATTGGGGAACGAATTGTTCTTGTTCGCTTCGATCATATTGGCAATTGTACCCAATGCCGTTCCGCCGAGGTCGCTCCGTTCCCCATTCCGGTAGACCGAAACATGGCCGTCGGCAAAGACGGCGTTCCACTGCATGACATGGGAATAATTCGCATCCTTGGCGGCGGTGACCTCCGTCGCGATATCGAAAACCATGGCCAGTCTCTCCGCCTGCATGTAGCTGATGCGCGGCCGGAAAGCCCAGCCCGCATCGGTCCAGACCGGCAAACTGTCGTAACCGGCGCGACGGGTGCTGGTGGTCGGCAAGGCTTTATTGACGTCCCAGGTGCGGTTTAAAAACTTCTGCCCGGGACAATAGAGAACCGCTTCCGAGAGATAACCGTCGACCAGCAGCCCAAGGCTGGAACGCCTGCCTCCGCTGGAGTTGCCCACCAGAGTGATCCGGCTGTCCGGAGGAGTCACTGCGAGCGTATTCCAGCCGTACGGCATATAATCCTTGAAATCGTTCCCATACCCATGGATTCCGGTGCCGATCTGCTTCAGGTTGCTTTTGCACTTGGTCAGCGTCGCATTGTCCCGGGCTTTGGCAAGCGCGGGCAGCAGCATGGAAGCCAGGATGGCGATGATGGCGATTACAACCAGCAGTTCGATCAGTGTGAATTGATTTCGCTTCATACTTCTAATTCCTTATATTGGCGCATGAATTGCGGACGATGAGCTCGGGAACAATGGTAACTCCTTCCGGTGCGGCCTCTTCCGGGTTGATGGCGTGCATCAGGACCTTGACCGTATGGGCGGCGATCAATCCGACCGGCTGCCGGATGCTGGTCAGCGGCGGCGAAGTCATCGAAGCGAGCGGCGAGTCATCATGCCCAATCACCGACATCCGGCCCGGAATCGGGATGCTCCGGGCGGCCGCCCACTGGAGAATCCCGGCGGCGATGGCGTCGTTCCCGGCGAGAACCGCCGTGGCGTCGCCGGCGAAAAGCGCCTCGGCGATCCCGGCTCCGGCCTGGATCGTACCTTCCGGCACATGATAAATCAAATTGCTTCCGGGGAAACGGTTCCGGTAATAAACCAGACAGGGATCTTCCGTTCCGCGAACGGCGCGTCCGGCGGCGGGAATAATCGCAATTCTGCTGTGCCCGAGTCCGGCAAGATAGTCGAGCGCCTTCGCTGTCCCCGCCGCGAAATCGATAACCAGCGGGGATTCCTTATGCCGCCGGTAGGTCACGAGCGGAATCCGGTCGGAGAGTTCGGCGGCTTCCTCTTCCCCCAACTCGGGGAGCGTGTTCAAAATGCCGTCGACCATGCCGTCGGAGAATTTCCGGAGCAGCGTGCGCCCGTCTTCCAGCTGACTGGTCGAACCGAGAACCATCTGGATCGAATGGCGCGAGAATTCCTTCCCCAGTTCCTCCAGCAGCGCCGTGGTGTGCGGATTGCTCAAACTATCGACCAGCACCCCCACCAAACCGGTGCGCCGGGTGCTCAACGCCCGCGCCGTGTAGTTGGGCCGGTAACCCAATTCCTTCACCGCCTCCATCACCTGGCGCGTCACCTCGCTGCTGATCCGGCGCTTGCCGGAGAGCGCGTGCGAAATAGTGCTTTTCGACACCCCCAGACGCTCCGCCACATCGGCAATCGTCACATTGTTTCCCATGTTTCTTTTCCTGATTTGTAAAACCGGTTTGATACTATAATTATATCAAACCGGTTTGATTTTGTCAAGAGGGAAACGGAAAATTTTTCAAAAAAAACGCGATTCTTTACTCTTCGAGCAACCGCGAACCGAGGCCCGATTGGCGGACGGTCTTGCGGTCGAGGGTGGCGCCGAGAACCGCTTCGGTGCTCCATAGCTCGACTTCGCGTTCGGCGCGGGTGACGGCGGTGTAGATCAACTCGCGGGTCAGCAGCGGCGAATCCTCTTCCGGCAGGATAATGAGCACTTTGCCGAACCCCGAGCCTTGCGACTTGTGCACGGTCATGGCGTAGACGGTTTCGTGCTCCGGCAGTTCCGCCGGCGAAAAGGGCAAACTGTGGCCGGGGAAACTCACCAGACTCCGGGCGGGGTTCGCCGGGTCCGCGTGGACGAACCCGACGTCGCCGTTGAACAGCCCGGTACGCGAATCGTTCCGGGTGATCATCAGCGGCACCCCGAACGCGTAGGGTGCGCTGCGCCCCAGAATTCCGCGCGCAAGTTCGTTGATCGCCGCCACGCCGAAGCGCCCCCGCCGGGCCGCCGCGAGGATGCGGAAGGAGTTCAGCACCTGGAACGCCTCTTCCACCGCCTCAGGCGTACCCCGTTCGCCCAATCCGGCGAGGGGACGCAGGGGGGTGAGAGCGCGGGTCAACTCTTCCTCCAATTTGGAATACGATATTTGCCGGGTGACGAAATCGCTTTCGGCGGCCGCACAGATGTTCCGCGCCAGTTCCGCGCCTCCTCCCGGCGCGAGGTCGCGCATGGCGAGGCTGAATTCCCCGATATGGGGTGCCGAGGCGAAACGGTGGTTTTCGGAGAGCTCCGCCACCGCGCCCGACAGCGGTTTGGCATCGACACACGCCGCGTTCCAGCCGGTCTGGAAAAAGAACGCTTCCGCCGCCTCCGGCCGGAGCGCGTTCAGCGCCGCCGCGTCGCAGAGGTCGGCGAGCACCGCGCCCGCCTCCACCGAAGACAGCTGGTTGCGGTCGCCCAGCAGCAGCAACCGGCAATTGGGCGAAAGCGCCAGGAGCAGCCGGTTCATCAGGAGCAGAGGAACCATCGAAGCTTCGTCGAGCACCACAAAATCATACGGCAGCGGATGATCCGCATCGTGCCGGAATCCCCCGCGCCCGTCCGCCCCCAGAAGTTTATGCAAAGTGCTTCCCGGCAGGCCGGCGAGTTTCTCCCGGAGTCCTTCGGGAATATTGAGCTGTTTCGCTCCGGTCGCCAGCGATTCCGCCAGCCGCGCCTGGGCTTTGCCGGTCGGCGCGGCGAGCGCCGCGGAAAGTGCCGGGTTGCGCTTGAATTCCAGCGCCAGCAACGCCGCCACCACGGTGGTCTTGCCCGTGCCCGGCCCCCCTGAAATGATGGCGAAACTGTTCGAGAGCGCGGTATAGAGGGCCAATTGCTGAAAATCGGTTGCCTTCCTCCCCGCCTTTTGGGAGAAGAAGGGGAGCAGACCGGCCAGTTCCCCCGCCGTTAGCTCCGGCGGCGCAAGCACGTTCGTCAGCCGGGCGCGGACCTGCCGGGCGATGGAGCGTTCGCATTTGAAATAGCGCCGCAGGTAAAGCCGGTTTTCCGCGTCGAGGACGAGGGGCGAAAGCTCATCTTCCGGCCGCGCCCAGCCGCGGAGTTCGGCGAGGTAGCGTTCGAGCGGAGGCAGGGTCAAGCGATGTTCCCCTTCCTCCAATGTCCGGCCCGCCCACAGCTCGAGACGGCAGCAGTTGTGGCCTTCGCGCACCGCGCCGACCGCGAGCGCGGCGGCGGAATAGCGTTCCGGCGAAAGCTCCCCCCCAGCCCGGCGCGCCAGGAAGTCGGCGAAGGCGAGATCGATTTCCTCGAATTCCGGGAACATTCCAAGATTCATCCGATCACCCTTTCCAGTTCGGCCACAAGTTCATAGGCCGGCCGGTCGTAAAAAACGCCGCGTCCCGGAGCCGCCGGGGACATGCCGCGGATGAAGCAGTAGAAAACACCGCCGAATTGCGCCTCGTATTCCTCTTTGTCGAATCGGCCGAGACGCGTGCGCAAATATTTCACCGTCGCCACCGCGTAGATGAGATATTGGAGGAAATAAAAGTGCCGCCGCATCTCGCCCGTCAGCCGGCCGGGCTGGAAATTGCCGAGCTTTCCCTCCAGGCGGTTGGATTTCCAGTCGAGAATATAGTATCTGCCATTGCGCCGGAACAGGAGGTCGATGCAGCCGTTGAAACAGCCGCCGGAGAGGAGATGATTCCACTCGGGCCATGTGTCGAGCCCGAAGCGCTCCTTTGCGTAAGGGGCAAGCAGATGAGCCACATCCCCGCCGGTGAAGCCATTGCGGAGCTCATAGAGAAATTCCAAGTCCGAAAGACGGTCGCGCCGCGGAATCTCCTTCAACGCGAACCGGTCGTATTCCCCTGCGAGCGGCGAAGCGAGAACGTCTTGAATCATCCCGACGGTGAGGGCAAGTTTTTCTTCGGCCTCCTCCCCGGCCCGCAGGAGGCCGAAGTCGCGCAACTGCGGGAGCGCGATCTGCCGCAATTGCGCCTCATCCGCGTCGAAATCGGCAAGTTCGAGGATGCGGTGCCAGGCATTTCCGGCGGCGGCTCCGCCCCGGATGGAGAAGATGCCGGTTTGTTCCGCCTCCTCATGGTCAAACTTTGCCCCCTCCTCGCGGTCGTAATCGTAAGGGGAGTCGCCGCCTTGCGGCATCAGGCTCGAATAACTGATGAAGCGCCAGTGCGCATCGATGCCGAGCCGGGTGGCAAGCAATTCCAACTCAATCGGTTGCGCGTCGGGGCGGTAAGCGCTTGATTCCGCCGGCAATTCCTGGAACTCGAGCAGTTCCGGCGGGATTCGCGGTTCCGGCGCTTGCGCCAGGAGTTCAATCGGCGTAAGTTGCTCCGCCGGATCGAGTTCCCGGCGGCAAAAGAGCCAGTCGAGCGGAGTCGCCACACTGCCGCGCGAAGGCTTGCCCCAATACAGGAAACAGCGGAATTTGGCGCGGGTCAGGGCCACGTAGGCGAGGCGCAGAAGTTCCTCCAGCTGTTCGTTGGCGGCGCAGAGAACGCTGCCGGGGGAATCGGAGAGGTCGTATTCCAGCACGCCCTCCGCGTTGTGATAAGCTCCGGCGCGTTTGCCCGCGTCGCCCAGGAAGAGGCCGGGGAGCAGAACCACCGGGACTTCCAGCCCCTTGCTGCCGTGCACGGTCATGATCTTCACCGCCTCGCGGTCGGTTTCGAGGAGCTGCATATATTCTTCGCCCGAAGCGCTTTCGGGGTCGGCGATTTTACCGGCGAGGAAATCCGTCACCCCGGCCGGGGTGAGGTTGCGCTTCGCCGACTCCTGCTGCAGGATGTCGCCGAGCTGCAGCAGATTGGTCAGCTTGCGTTCGCCCCCCGGCAGCAGGGGATAGCGTTCCCGGATGCGGTAGGCGGCGAGAAACGCCTGGAAAAATTCGATGAAGGAACCGCCTTCCTCCCACAACAGCTGGAGCCGGCGGAAGCGGGTTTGCTCCTTTTCGAATTCCGTCATGTTTTCCGGGCGGCGCAAGGCGACGATTTCGGCGAGGCTTTTCCCGCCGAGCGGAGTCCCGAGCATGTTGAACAGCGGAGCGCCGCCGCCGGAGGCGGCGCGGAGCGCCGTCAGGAGTTCGGTCGCGTCTTCGCTCGAGAACACGCTGCCGACCCGGGTGAACACCGCCGGCACGTTCGCCCCGCGGAGCAGCCGGCAGAGTTCATCCCCCTCGCGGTTGGTGAAAACCAGCAATGCGATGTCCCGGGGCCGGAACCCCTCGGCCAGGAGCTCCAGCGTTTTCGCCGTCGCCAGTTGGCGGCAGAGTTCGGCGGAAGCGTCGGGTACGCGGACGATCCGCAGCGGGTGGCCGGAAGCAGCTTCGGCTCCCTCCGGCGCCTGAACCTCGGGGAATCCGATCTCCCGGTCGGCGAAGGGGCGCGCGTGCCGGGCGAAAATCAGATTGACGTCGCCGATCATCGCCGGGGCGGAGCGGTAGTTGACGGCCAGATTGTAACGGACGCCCCCCCCGGTTTCCAACTCGCGCACCGCCCGGCGGTAAGTGGCGATATCGCCGCCGCGGAAGGCGTAGATCGCCTGCCGGGGGTCGCCCACCATGTAGAGCGTCGAATCGGGCTGGGGGAAAAGCAAGTCGAAAATTTCATATTGCACCGGGTCGGTGTCCTGGAATTCATCCACGATTCCGGCCCGGAACCGCCCCCGGAGCGCGGCAAGCAAAGGGCTGCCGGGAACGGAAAGCGCCCGGTGCACCAGATCGAGCAGATCGTTGAAGGTTAAAATGTTGTCGCGTTTCTTGCGCGCCTCCAACTCCCGGTGGATCGAACCCGCGGCGGCGAGTTCGAGATAGGTTTCATACCCCCGGATCAGCCCCGGTAGCGGATCGAGCAAAGCGAAATTGCCCGTTTCGATCAGTTCCCGCGCCTTCCGCACGGCATCTTCTTTCGCCCGTTTCGGAATTTTCGAGTTGAGGAAAGTTGCCGAATATGCCGTCAGCTCGCCGAGCGCGCCGGGCGCCCAGGGATTTTCCAGCAGTTCCCGCAGCCGCGCGGGCGTGCCGTCGATCTTGTTGAGCAGCGGAACGAGCTGTTCCAGCGCGGCGGCGGAATCGTGTTCGCAAAAGTGTTCGAGCATCCCCTTCAGCTCCGCCGGCTGCCCCCACTCCACGTCGGCCAGAAAATGGATCCGGGGGTGGGCCAGCTGCAGGAACACCAGTTTGGTCAGGGATTTCGGCGTGATTCCGGCGGCGGCGGCGAGCGCCGCGCGCGCTTCCGACTCGCCGTCGTTCCGGTAAAAGGTTTCGCGGTAGAAATTCATGCCCAGTTCGTTGACGATCCCCGAAACGTCCTTCAGCAGCTCGCTCCGGAACAGGACGCCGCTTTCAAAGGCGTTCTCCCCCAACACCCGCAGGCAGAATCCGTGGATGGTGGAGATATTGGCGTCGTCGAAGTCGAGCAGCGCCCGGCGGAGGAGTTTCTCCGCCTCTTCGCGCGGCACGCCTGCCGCTTCCGCCCGCAGGAAGAGCTGTTGTTCGCGGCCGCTTTCCGGCGCGTCGAGCATCTTCACCAGAGTCGAACGGATGCGTTCTTTGAGTTCGGCGGCCGCCGCCTCGGTGAAGGTGACGGCGAGAATCGAGCGGATCGGCAACCGTTTCTCCAGCAGAAAACGCACGGTGAGACACTCGATGGTGTAGGTTTTGCCGGTTCCGGCGGCGGCTTCGATGAGGTTGCGCCCGGTGAGGCGGTAATCGAGACAGTTCATGATTCCACCTCGGGCAAAGCGAGCAGTGTCCGGGCGCATTCGGCGAATTCCTCCACGAAAGAAGCGTCCTCAAAGCAATCGGGGGCGAAACAGATCCGCACCGCCGGGTCGTCGTAGTCGTCGAAGGAGGCGAAATATTTGTCGGGGGTGTAAAAGGCGCGCGCGGCTTTGCCGAGATCGCCGTTCTGCAGAAAACTCCAGCTGCTGCGCGAGAAAAACGGCAGCGGTCCGGTCAGCCCCCGCCGGTAGAGGTTGATTACTTCGCCGAGGCGCTCACGCGCGGCTTCCGTTGTCCACGGCTCGAAACGCCAGATCGCCGGGGCGGGTTCGAAGGTCAGCAGCCGGCCCGCCTGCGGCCGCAGGGCATTGCAGAGAAGGTGGCGCAAAAAGGCCGCGGCGACATATTTCCCCGAAAGGCGCGAGTAGACAATCTCCGCCCCGCCGGCGGCGTGCGCGCCGCTGATCCGGGCCCCGGGCAGTTCCAGTTCGAATGCGCCCCTCTCCCGGTTCCGCAACGCGGTGCGGAATTCCGCCGGAATCGCATCGACCGCCTCGTGAATCCGGTCGAACAGCAATTCCCCGGCGCGCCCGACCGGCAGGCGGCTGGAACGCCGGAGCAGACTGTACTGAACGCCGGGCACTTGCCCTTCGAGCGTCATCGCGCCGATCTCGGCCCGGAGCAGATAGTTGCCGAGCCCGGCGAACTCTTCCGGCGTCGGCTCGGTGTCGGCGGGCGCCGAATTTTCTTCCGGGTAAATTCCGGCGCAGGTCCGCAGATAGACGCGGCAGGGGTTCCCGAAGAAGCGGATCAGCTCTTCCGGCGAAATTGCCCGTGCTTCCGGAAGGGGAGCGGCCGGCCGCTCCCGGAGTTGCGGCGTTCCGGGCGAAAGCAGACTTTGCGCGGCGCGAAAATTCTCCGCCGACCGGGAACGCCGGTCCGGGTCCGGGTTGTTCCGGTCGAACTAGGTCTGTTCGACAGGCTGCAGCCGGTGGCGGAC
>JAVBSA010000468.1:0-7008 GCA_031556915.1 Victivallis sp. | reverse complement strand
CTTCGACGGGGATTGGCGCGACGCTTGCGATTGTTACGAAGGGCAGCTTTCCTTGCCGCCGGATGCCGTGCCGGAACCGGAATGGCTCGCCGATTCTCCCGTTGCGGTGATCTATCCGGTACGCGGCGACCACCGCATCGGCGACCGGCCGAACCGGATGTTCCCGTACCGGAACGCCCTGCCGTACCTGGATCGTCACGCCGATGCTTTCGGCAGCCGGCTGCTGGTGAACCTGATGCGCTGGGATGGGCCGGGGGCGTGGCATCCGCCCTACATCTGGCCCCCGCTGGGCGGCGAAGCGATGCTGGCGGAGTTCCGGGATGCTCTCCACGACCGGGGGCATCTCCTGGGTCTCTACGGTTCCGGCACTTACTGGACGCTCCGCAGTTTGCTGAACGGCTACCGGAACGAGGCGAAGTTCGACGGGGAGAATCTCGCGCGCCATATGACGCGCGACGCCGACGGTTCGCTCTTTGCTTCCAGCTGCTCCGATATCCGGGTCGGATATCAAATGTGCGCCGCTTGCGCGTGGACGGTGGAGACGATGCGCTCCCAGGTCGGCGCGATGGCGGAGTTCGGCCTGGACTATCTGCAGATCTTCGACCAGAATCAGGGGGCGACTCCGCTCCTCTGTTACAGTGCGGAACACGGCCACCCGCCGATTCCGGGCGGACACGACACCCGGGCGATGCGGGAGCTCATTGCAGAGCAGGCGCATGAGGCGGGGGCGATGGCGCTCGGTACGGAATGCGCCCCCGCCGAGGCGTTTGCACATGCTTTGCCGGTCAATGATTTGAGGAGCGTATTCGCCTTCGCCTGCGGCGTCGCGGTTCCCGCCTGGCAGTATCTGCTCCACCACCGGCGGCCCGATAACTTCATGGGCAACCAGGTGCTGGCCGGGGAGCTTTTCGACAGCACCCTGTCGCCCGAAAACCTCCTGTTCCGGCTGGCTTACCATTTCGCGGCGGGCGATCTCCTGAGCGTCACGCTGCGGGACGACGGCCGGATCGACTGGGGGGCGGGGGGCGACTGGGAAAAAGAGCCCCCCGACCAGGAACAGGCCGCACGCTTCATCCGCAACCTCAATCAGGTCCGCCGGGACAACCTGAAGTTCTTTTCACGCGGAAAAATGCTCCGGGAGCTCCATTGCGTGGAGTGCGGCTCCTGGCGCCTGGAGATCCGGGCCCACTGGAACTTCAAAGCCGGGTACGGACGGACTTACCCGGAAGTGCTTCAGAGCGCCTGGCGCGCCCCGGACGGGGAAGAGGCGGCCTTTCTGGTCAATTACCTGCCGCGCGACAGCCGCGTCAAAGTGGACGGGCGCTCCCTGACCGTTCCCGCCCTGACGGCAGTGAGAATTTGAAAAATGCCGGAAACGGGTTATCTTTTGTAATGCGTTCAAACCGGGTGGAATTGTTGTGCGGGCTGCTGCGGGAGGAGTTGAAAGACTTCCCCCCGGGCGGCCGTTTTTACTCCATCCGCGAACTGGTGCGGAAATTCGGCTTTTGCCACCATACGGCCGATGCGGCGGTCAAACTATTGATTGCGGAAGGGATTCTAAGCAGCGTGCCGCGCGGCGGATTGTTCCGCAGCTGCCGGAATGGTTCCGGAATCCGCCATCTTCTTCTGCTCGGTGTGGATTATCCCGTGGAAAGCGACCGCATCCGCCGCCGGATTTTTGCCCGGCTGGCGGAGGAAAGCGGCGCCTTCCGCGTCAGCAGCCGTACCTTCGATTACCGTTCGGGCGGCCTGTCTTCGCTCGATTTGAACGGGTTTCAGGCGGTGATTCTTTTCGGGTCCGCGACTTGCGGGAGCAGCGCGGCTTTTCTGCATTGGCTGGAACAATGTCCCATTCCGGTGATCTTCGGCAATATCGCGTTGGAGACACCCTGGAGCTGGTCGGTTTCGGTCGACAGCACGGTCGGCAGCATCATTGCCGCCTCGCATTTCCTGGCGAAAGGCCACCGGAACCTTGCGGTTCTGCTGCCGGAAGTCCCGGTTCTCGGCCACCTCCGCCGGGTCAACGCCTTCGTCGAGACCGTCAGGCAGGGGGGCGGCGAAGCGACGGTTCTCTGCTGCGACGGCATGGAGAACGGCGAGTACCCCGCCAACCGCGCCTGGGAGCGGCTCCGGCGGGAATTGGCGGCCAATCCGTTGCGCTTCACCGGGCTTTTCGTCCTCTCCGACGCGGCGGTTCCCGGCGTCTACCGGGCGCTGAAGGAGTTTGGCTTCGAGGTTCCCCGCGATGTCTCCGTGATCGGTTTCGACGGCCTGCCTTCGGGTGCAACTTTGGCAGTTCCGCTCACCACGGTGGCGATCGATTTTGAGGAACACGCCAAAGCGCTGCTCACCGCCGCCTGGGACGCGGCCGAAGGCAAACCGCCTTCCCAACGGAATTGGCTGCTGTCGCCTTATCTTCTGGAACGCGCCAGCGTCCGGCAGCTCACGCCGGACTAACCCATAAACCTCCGCTTGCAGAACCCAAGCGCGGTCAGCGCCGCGAACGCAGTGAAGGCACTTTTTTGCAAAGCAAAAAAGCCTTTACTTTGGCCTTTTCCTATATCCGACTAGAAAAAAGTCGGATTTTTTTTGCTTTGGGGCTTGATTTTTTCAAAATCTAGATTATACTCTAGATTAAGGAGGTGACTTATGGGACACAAGACCAAAGTGCAAAGCATCAAGCGGAAACTCAACGAGCAACTCTACATCAACCTGCCGATGGCTCTGGCTCATGCCTTGGAATTCAAGGCCGGGGAAGAAGTCGAGTGGATTATTGCGGAGGACGGGCAACTGCTGATCCATCGTCTATCGCCGTTCGACCGAACAACAGTAAAAAAAACGAAACTGGAGACCAAGCAAGCAACAAAGAAATAACCGAGCGCTTCTGGCGCCTATGGATCGAGTGCCGTCCGGCGTTTTCTCAAAAAAGATGCTGGAAGAAGGCTGGGAGGTTAGCTGTTGGCATCCTGCTCAATCTTGGGCGGCATACCATCAGCCGTTCAATCTGTGCCATTGGAGAAGATGATCGCGATTGGAGTGCTCTTTATCGGCTATTTGAGCGCGAAAGAGTCGTGGTAGATGTTATTTTTTCTGTCGTTTTAAAAGAAGTGTTCTCTGGTCCGCGAAATGATCGGCCTCTGCTGATCTTTCTTGACGATACCTTACTGAAAAAGAATGGGAAGAAGGTGAGTGGAACCAGTTGGAAACGTGATCCTCTCGGTCCGAAATTTTCAAACAATCTTGTATGGGCGCAACGTTATTTGCAAATGTCCGTCGGCTATTTGGAGGGCAATTCAGGATGTCGCACTCTTCCGATTCTATTCAAACATTGTCCGGTTCCTTCCAAGCCCAAGAAGAATGCAGCGCCGGAAGTATGGCAAGAATATAAAAAACAGCAGGAAATATTCCGTCTGCCTGCGCGGGCAGCTGAATTTATTGCACAATTCCAACAAGAGTTTTTGGAAGCTCAAAAGATTATCTTTATCGGCGATGGAGGATATACGAATCAATCCGTTTGTCAGGCGATTCAAAATAAGAACTGCTATATCGGAAGACTTCGTAAGGATTCCAAATTGTTTTCCCCGCCCGTTCGCCAAAATACCGGAAGAGGCCGGAAATCTTTATATGGCGACTGTCTTTCCACCCCGGAACAACTGCGACAAGAAAGCGGCGAGAATGAATGGCATAACGTGACTGCTGCGACAGGAAATGGCCAGCATACTTTCAAGGTAAAATCATTTACTCCTGTCCGGTCAAAAATAACCAAAGGGAATAACGTGAAGCTTCTGATCGTTCAACGTCTTCGTTATCGGTTGAGTCGAAACAGCCGTCTGTGCTACCGGGATCCGGCTTACCTTATATGTACCGATGTGACATTGAGCGATCAGGAAATTCTGCAATACTATCTGTGGCGCTGGGGAATTGAACTGAACTTCAAAGATGAGAAAACGACATTCGGCATTCAAGAACCACAAGTCAGACTCACACAAACGGTAGAAAACGTACCGGCGTTCATGGTGGCCGTCTATTCTCTCTTGCTCCTGGCGGCAAAGCAGGCATTCGGCGATGACAACAAGTTCGTGTATCCAAAGTGGCGTACTCAGAAGACAATCTGGAGGCCATCCTCCGCAAACTATCTGGCCATGTTCAGAATGGAAATTTTGAACAGAGGAACGAATAAAAGCGACTTCGTGCCGCAGGACACGCCGGACGCAAAGTCGTTTTTATTCACACACGACTGGGCCAAGGTCGTCTATCATGCCGTAAACTGAAGGGAATGCGGCTTATGGCAAGAAACGAAAAGTTGATCCTGAAAAGGCCAAAGTAAAGACTTTTTTGCAAAGCAAAAAAGCTGGGAAGCGAAAGCGACGACGCTGAACGTAGAGAGCTTTAGCCCCCCGCCGGAGGGGGTTAAATCTAAAGCAATGGTCTCCTAGCCGCCGGAGGCCGGGCGCTCAGCGCCCGGCCAGCCGCGAAGCGGCGCAACCGGGTTTTTATTCCAATTGTGTTCAATACCTCGCCCCTCTGGGGCGACTTTCAAAATCCAGATAAAACATTTGGCGGAGCAATTCGGGTAGGGCGCTCTGTCCCCAGAGCGCCGTTCACGTTGCATGTTCTCCCGGGTAAAACGCGCTCCACGCTTTGCGGAGAGAGCCAGCCTCGTTTCGCTTCCAGTTCATACCCTGTAGAATTTGCAACGAGAACGGCTGCCTGGGACAGGCAGCCCTACCTGTTCCCGATACCTCGCCCCCCTGGGGCGGGGTAGTTCATTTTTTTGCCCGAAAATTCCGGATCTCGTCTTGAAAGCGACCGATGGCGAAGTATCTTTGTAAAAACAACTTGAATGTGGAGACACAACATGGGTGATCTGTTTCATTTTACAATTCTGATCGATTGGGGGACGGAGCGCATCCGATGGACGCTGGACGGTGAAATTGATTCCCTGCCGAACGTTGTTGCTTTTTCGAAGGCATCGCCCGATCCCGTCGCGGTCGGCGAAGAGGCGTTGCGGATGTTGAAAGACCGGCCGGAGCTGGAGAAAGCCGTTCCGCCGCCTGGAATCCTGTTCGCCGATCCGGAAGCCATGACGGCGCTTTTCGCGGAAATCATGCAGCGGGCCTGTCTGCTTGTGCCGTGGAACCGACGCCTCCTGAAACCCAAAGTGCTGGCGTCCGTTCCGCTGGGGACCACCAAGCTGGAAACACGCGGGTTTTGCCAGGTTCTGAAGACGCAGGCGCAATCGGTCATTCTCTGCGAAGCGCCGATGGCCGCCGCGCTGGGAGCCGGTTACGGGGAGACGGATGCTCCCTTCGGAATGCTCGATATCGGCGCGGGCACTATGCAGGTTGCCGTGGCGGCTCAGGGCGGTTTGGCGCACACGGTTTTCCGGCGGGATTCCATTGAAGGAATCCACTCTTTTGTCGAAGCGTTTGCGAAGGAACGCCGGAAGATGGCGCCCCGGATCCTGGAGACGCTGCGGCGGGACGGGATCCGCATGACCGGCGGCCGGACGAATGTTCCGGAATTCGTCAAAAGCCTCTCCGATCTTCTGGAATTTCCCGTTCATCCGGCCCAAACGCCGGAGCATGCCGTTTGCCGCGGCTTGTTGGAGTTGGCGAAAGACTGTAAAACCCTATGGAAGCGATAATGAATTTGAAACGATTCTTTCAACGGCGTTCGCCCTTCTGTTGCCTGGGATTCCAGCAATACTGGGAGCGGCGGGGAAAAAACGGCATGTCCATCGAAGTTCATCAGCACGAAGGAAAGCCGGTATTCTGGCTGCAGATGCGTGCCGTGGATCAGGACAAGGAAGAGCTGTATTGGCGCTGTGAAAAAGCAAGGCGCCTTGATAAAGACCTGTTATTGGAAGCGGACCGGAACGATTCCTGCCCGGTCACCCTCTGGACGGAGACACGGATTCTCCGCTGCCCCTGGTGCGGAAAACATCTGGAATCCTTCTATTCGATGCATTGGCAAACTCTGTTCGCCCCCGTGCCCGAACATAAGCTACCGGGGGCGTTCGATGAGAGCAAATACGATATTCTGGCAAAAATAAAGTTCTATCCGACCAGTCAAGGCGGACGGAAAACTCCGATTACCGGTGATGTTTATCGTACCACGATGTTCATTGGAGATGCGGAAGACGGAAACGATTGCCGTCTGCTGCTGAATCAAGTCGGTTCGATCTCCCCAGGCGATGAAGTGGTTGTTCCGGTTCGTTTTCTCTGTCCTGAACTTGCGTTGCCGCGTTTGAAAATCGGAGTGCGCTTTAAGCTTTGGGAGGGGGGAGTGAAAGGCGAGGGCGAAGTGCTTGCATTCGGATGTCGCGATAATCACCGGTGAACCCGCATCCGAAGGTTGCAAATTCCGGTTGCCGTGATAGATTAAACCGGAAGGGGAGACAGATGAAAGATTTAACCAGCAGCGTTTATACATTTGAAAAGTTGATTGAAGGGAATTTCCTTTACATCGACAAGACGGAGTATATCTGGAAGCTGATCCAGGTTGCCTACGGCCAATATTTTTTGTCGCGCCCCCGGCGGTTCGGAAAATCCCTGACGGTCTCGACGCTGGAGGCAATCTTTACCGGCAGGCGGGAATTGTTTCAGGGGTTGGCGCTGTATGATAAACCGTATGACTGGAAAATATATCCGGTCATTCATCTTGATCTGGGCGACATCAAAAGCACTACGCCGGAGGAGCTCGAGCTGGGGTTACGGCAACGGGTGGCTGAAATTGCGAAACGCAATGAAATCAAGTTGACAACTGACAACGCACAGGCGCAGTTCCGGGAATTGATCCTCGCCTTGCACCGGCCGGACAGTCCGGTGGTCGTTCTGATCGACGAATATGACAAGCCGATCCTCGGCAATGCGACCAATCCCGCTGTCGGTGAAATCCTGAAAGTCCTGAAAGGCTTTTATGGCGTCATCAAAGCAACGGAAGCGCTGCAGCGCTTCGCATTCCTGACCGGAGTCAGCAAATTCTCGCACGTGTCGATCTTTTCCG
>JAVBSA010000654.1:0-2738 GCA_031556915.1 Victivallis sp. | reverse complement strand
TCACGAACCGGAAGAACCTTACCTCCAATGGCTTCAGCTCAAACTCGAACGCCGCCTCCTCATCCGCCACCAGGTCGAACAGCTTCCCCTTCTCCCCGCTCAGCGTCACCTTCCGCGCCGCCATCGCATAATTGGCAATGTTGATCAAATATCCCCCATCCCCCGGAACCATGCGGAAAATCACACCGGTATCCTCCGTCTTCATCATCAGCGGCAGTTTTTCAACCGCGTCAGCCTCTTGCCCCAGCTTTCCCGACAGCTGCGCCAGCGTCAGGTTGCCGGGCAGAGCCGGGAACGCCCCCGCCTCCAGCTTCCCCCCGAACTCATTGAAACACGGCGCATCCCCGACGACAAGCACCTTGCCGCCCGATGCCTGAAACTTCTCCAACTGCCCCGCTACCCCCGCCGGCAAATGAGTCGCATTGGGCAGCACCAGCAGTTTCACCGTCCCGAAATCACCCGCCGCCACCTGTTTCTCCGTGCGGAACCCGATCTTGTGACCGGTAAACGCAAGCGCCGGATAAACTTCCTTCAACAGCCTTACATAATGAATGGGATTCTGAATGTAACTGGTCGGCGAATAAAGAATTCCCACCCGCGGCGCAGCCGCCGCAAAGCGTTGAACCTCAAACGCAAGGCGGTTGGCGTCCAGAATCGCCGTCGATTGCGCGAGAATCGAACCGGGACGCTGGTAAATGTTCCCGGGCAGATCGGGACGCCGCTTCGCCGCCGCCGGCGTAATGTCGCGCCATACCCAGGTCATCATGCCGGTAACCCCCTGCAGAAACTGCTCGAACGTGGCGGCGTAAATGTGGTTGTAAGGAATATCCTGCAGGTCGCCGTCCTTGATCACATGGTTTTCCGTATTCAAAATCGGCACGTCGCGGATCGAACGCTGCAAATCATGGTACATCGCCATGGTGTACCAGTCCGAAATCCAGCGGCCCGCCTTGTAATACATGTAGTTGTCGTTGCCGTTGTAATCACCGGTCGCGGCGAACAGTTCCGGATCGACCGCCTCGTTGTTGTAAGCGGGCTCCAGGGTTTTGAAAACCATGATCTTGGCAGACACCTTCGCCTCCGGCCAATGAGAACGGACGATTCCGGCCATCCACGTGTGCCATTCGGCCAACGTTTCCCGCTTGTAGCTGTGAAAAGCGTAATTGACGGCGGGATTGCCGATTCCGGCGTCGGCGAGCGCGTCGAAGGAGGCAAAAGCCGTTCCCGCCGCTTTGTTGAACCCCGCGAGCGAACCGTATTTCCCGGTGAGGTATTCGGCGAAATGCTGCCGGGTGAAGGGCTTATCCAGCCGCGCCCCGGTGTAGACCGGCTCGTTGGAGAGGCATAAACTGTGAATCGCCGCCTTGTAAGGGCTTTCCCGCAAGATCGGGATAACCGTGTCGAGATAGCGTTTGACCATCTCGCGCGATTTGGGGTGGGCGATCTCGTACTTGAGGAAGCCCGATTCGCTCTTCACCTCGGGATTCGCCTCCAGCCACCAGCGGGGATGATAGTGCGGACTGAGCAAGAGACAGATGCGCATATTGTTTTCAAGCGCCCGTTTCATCGCGAATTCAATCTGCTTTTGATAGTCGGCAAGCGAAACTTCATCGAAGGATTTCGGGAAGAAGGAACGCGGCCCGATCTCCATCTGGAACGCGTTGTTGCCGAGCCCCGCCAGAAGCGGCATATCCTCCGCCACCGGCATGAAATGGCCGTAGCCGGCAAAGAAGAAGGGGCGGTTGACAATTTTGCCGCTCTCGTCCGCAACCGGAACGCGGGCGACGTCGAAAGGCTTTGCCTCCGGCAGATGGCGATAGGTGAAGGTTCCGGGCAGTTTCGCCCGTTTCTCATAATTGCGTTCCAGTTGACCGAGAGCCGCTTCCAGCTCCGGCACGACCCATTCGCCGAGACGGGTGTAATAGGCGAGCTCCTCCGGCGTCTGCTCCTGTTCCAGGTGACGGCGGTGCTCGTCGAGCTTGGTGCGGATCAGAAGGCCGGGGACGGTGAGATAGCGGGAGGGGTTGACGAGTTTGCCGATCGCTTGCTCCAGCCCTTTGAAACGCGCCTCCGTCTTCTCCAGCGCCTGAAGCTGCTTCGCCTTCAGGTCTTCTTTGACCAGCCGGAGCACAGCCTGAGCTTCGCCGGCGCGGAAGGTCAGCGCATACCCGCCCTCCGGAATTGGCGAGATGTCGAAATCGAACCGGATCTCGAGCAGCTCTTCCGGGCGGACCGGGGGAACCGGAGGGAGCGCAAGCTCCCTGACGGTTCCGTCGGCTCCGCCGAGTGCAACCGATATCGGCCACTCCTTTTCCTCCCGGAATCCCGTTGCGTAAAGCACGCCTTCCACCCGGCGGATCGAAGTCCGGCGGTCCGACGCCGCGAACAGCTGCGGTTTGCCGGTGAGCGGCAGGAGCCGCAGATTATCCTGCGATCCTTTCTGCCGGTGGATGCCGTTGCCGAGAAAAGCGACCTCGCGGCGATTGTCGTTGCGGATGTTGTTGACGACGGCGTTGAAGGTGAATCCAGCCGTAAAATCGAGGCCGGCGAGAACGCCTTCAAGCTCATATCCGGTTGCGGTGCGCCGGCCGGAAAATCCGGTCAGCACCCGGTCGCCCGACAGATCGCGCGCTTCGACCTTTCCCTCCGCCGACGGTGCGCCGACGACCACTTCCCGGTCGCGGGAAATGTCGTCGCGGAACAAGCCGGGGGAGAAACGCAATTGCAGACTGTCGCCG
>JAVBSA010000605.1:0-4719 GCA_031556915.1 Victivallis sp. | reverse complement strand
GGGCGAGAATTGAAACGTTTGGCCCCTACAGGGAGGGTAAAGATAATTCGCCCGCCTCACACGCGGGCGAGAATTGAAACAAGGAATGCAACGGGCATTCGCTGTTCTGGTTTCGCCCGCCTCACACGCGGGCGAGAATTGAAACTGCCTCTTCGGAATCACGCAAGACGGTACGCCCGCCCGCCTCACACGCGGGCGAGAATTGAAACACATTCGGGTGAGCGTAAATCTTCGAAAAATAACGCCCGCCTTACACGCGGGCGGGAATTGAAACAGAGACAATATAAGGTGACATGGCAAATATCGACGCCCGCCTTACACGCGGGCGGGAATTGAAACAAGCCGACCATCATTGAAAAATCCGGATCGATTTCCCCGCGAGCAACTGACCGGCAGTACGGTCGCGGTGCAATAGCAAGGCGCCAACCCGATCAAGGCTCTTCACACTTTGATTTCCCCGCGTTCCGGCGGAAAACGCCGGGCGGGACTCCGGTTTCGCGCCGGAATACTTTATAGAAGTTGCTGCGGTCTGAAAATCCGCATTGGCGGCAAATGACTTCAACCGGCAAATCCGAACCGGTGAGGAGTTTTTTTGCCTCTTCAATGCGGATTTCCAACAGCCTTTTCTGAAGGGGGCTCCCCGTCGCTCTGCGGTAAAAGTTGGAGAGATAGCGTTGTGAAATCCCGACTTCACGCGCCACGGCTTCGCTCCGGAACGGTTCGGAGAAGTGTTCCCGCAGGTAATTGTCGATGCCGGTCACCGTTTTTTGCCGTCGGCGACGGCGAAAAAGACGCACGCCGAGCCGCGAGAATTCCACCAGCAGTTTCAACAGCATGAAGCGGAGCATTTCACCGGTATTGGCGTCGCCGTGGTTGCATTCGCGGTACATCTGGCGGATGTCCTGAAAGATCTGCCGATTGGAGTCGATCAGGTGGAGCTGTTCGTGGCTGATCGAACGCTCCGGCCGGAATTCGGGATGAAAAATGGAGAAGAAATTGCTGTCATTGTAAAGCCGCGCCAGATCGTCATCCACCGCATCCAGGAGAAAAAGCACGTGAAAAAGATCGATGGAATCGTCCGTCACGAGATTCGTTTGATCGTTCGGATGCAACAGACAGATGAAACCGGGTCGAAAGGGATATTCCCGATGGTTGATCCGTAAGATGCCGGTTCCTTCGGCAACATAGAGAATCTCCCAGAATTGCCGCTGTTTTGTCATCTCCGGCGGATAAAATGATTTCGGATCGTGTTTATGGCGTCGAACTACGACCGGTAATTCGTCCTGGAAGAATTCCGATTGCAGGAAAATTTTATTTTTCGGATTTACCATACGATATCATACCCCGTTGCTGTTGAATTATCAAGCTTGAATTATGTGGTAATTTTATCTATTTCCTGATTGTCATTGAACTTGTGTTTGTTTTACTACAGATAACGGTCCTTTTTATCTTATATTATCAAGTATCTGGACAACGAAAGTAAAAAAAAGGATAATGCCGCCATGCAATTCCGGATGAATGAAAATCGCGTGATCGAAAACCGGGAAACTCCGGTTTGCGGGGAATATGATGTGATTGTGGTCGGCGGCGGTCCGGCCGGAATCGGCGCTTCGCTGTCGGCGGCGCGTAACGGTATGCGGACCTTGCTGATCGAGAGCAACGGGTTTCTCGGCGGAACCATGACCGCCGCTTTCGTATCCATGAAACTGCATAGCGGTTACATAATCGGCAGGAGCGAGGATATCGCCAAAGAGATCAATACCGCGCTCCAGAAAAATCCCCGGGATCTGGGCGGATGGCGGGATTGCCTCATTGATTGCGAAGCGCTGAAGCTGTTGCTCGACCGAATGATGGAGAAAAGCGGCGTTGAACTGTTGTACCACACTTACTGTGTGGACACGCTGGTGGAGGAAGCGGCGGCCAGAGGGGTCGTGGTGGAGAACAAGTCCGGCCGGGGCGCTTATCTGGCGAAGGTGGTCATCGATTGCACCGGTGACGGGGATGTCGCCGCACGCGCCGGCGCCCCCTTTGAACTGGGGCGCAGCCGGGATGGGTTGATGCAGCCGATGACCATGATATTCAAGCTGGGGCATATTGATTTTACGCAGACCCGTGACGACGAGTTGTTCGGAATGATCTCAGAGGCTTCCGCCCGAACGGGCATTCCCTTTGCCGCCAATTTCGTGCATCCGTATATCCTGATGCTGCCCGGCGGCGACAAAGCCGTTTGCCAGATGACGCACATCCGCCGGAAAAGCGCCGTGAACGCGCAGGAATTGACGGCGGCCGAAATCGAAGGACGCAAGCTGGTCGACGAAGCCTATCGCTTTTTCTCCGGGGCGATGCCGGAATTTGCCGGAGTGACGCTCGAACAGACCGGCCCCCGGATCGGAGTACGCGAATCGCGCCGGATCATCGGCGAATACTATCTGACAAAGGACGATCTCCAGGAGGGCCGGCAATTCGAAGACGGTGTGATCTGGAACAGCTGCCGGATGGATATCCACGAACCGGACGGTTTGAAGATGGTCTGTACGGATGTGAAATCCCATCAGATTCCCTATCGCTGCCTGGTGCCGAAGGCGATCGACAATCTGTTGGTCGCGGGGCGCTGCATTTCGGGTTCGCACGAAGCCATGGCGTCGTATCGCATGGGAGGAACTTGTCTGGCGATGGGAGAGGTCGCGGGCTGCGCGGCAAGTTTCTGCATCAAAAACGGAACGTCCGTCCGGAATTGTAATACCATGCATTTGCTGGAAGAGTTGAAAAATAATCGAATTGGGGAGCTTGTGCCATGAAAAAGAAATTTACGCTCATTGAACTCCTGGTCGTCATCGCGATCATTGCGATCCTGGCGTCGATGCTGCTGCCGGCGCTGAACCAGTCGCGGGAAACCGCGAAAAAGATCAAATGCGTCAATATCCTCAAACAATATGGACTGGCCAATACCATGTACGCCGGGCAGAACGATGATTTTCTTTTACCGTTCTTCACTCAATCCGGCCATGGGTGGGTGACCAATCTTGCATTCGCCAAACTGCTGGGAACCCCATATAATGCCCCGAATGAGGCCGACGGAACTCATGACGCCCGATTTTCCGTTGGCTTCGTCTGTCCCAGCGCCACCAGCGCATTGAACAACATGGAGGCCAACAACATGGTCAATATGTGGGGAGGCGCCGGGCGGGGAAACGTTTATGGCATGAGCGCCAGCGATAACTGGGGCGCCCCCGCGGGCGAAGTGGTATATTCCCACAAATTGTCCCGGGTCGTGCAACCCAGCCAGCGCGTCGGGTTCGTCGACGGTTGCGACTGGGGGATCGGCTGGAATTGTGCCGAGCTCTCCATTTACCGCCTCAACGGAGAAAACAGGGCGGCGGGCGCGGCTAATTATGTCGCATATCGCCATGGCAACAAAGCCAATGTCTGTTATCTGGACGGCCACGTTACGACCACAGAGCCGGCCGAACTGTCGCAAGGCGATAAAAAGAAATACCGCTGGCAGGGCTTTTATAAAAAGAATGTCGAGTAATATCATTCCCCGGAGCAAAAGCGCTTCCCGTGTGTAAACATACGGTATGCTCGAAGCAATCGAAAATGTATTCGGAGTCAAATCAGATGCGTAACTTTATGATTCTTGCCGCCTGTTTTCTGCTCGCGGGCGCACTCAGCGCCGAAACGACGCTCCTGCGTTATCCCGCCGACGTGCAATTCCACTGCGTTCCGGATAATACCTGGGAAGCTTCGTCGCCGGAAGAGCTGCGGACTCCGGACGGCGACCGGGTCCTTGCCCTCAAAGTCACCGCCGCCGTCGCCGCCGACGCAAAGCCGTGGCACAAGCAAGCCATTTTCATTTGGGCAAACGCCGTGGACGCCAACCGGAAGTACCGGCTGACCTTCTGGTACAAAGGGAGCGCGCCGGGCAAGATCGAATACAACGCCTCCCGGAACACTCCTCCCTACTCCCATCTCGGTAAACGGGCGGGGAAAAACCTCGCCGTCACCACCGCCTGGCAGAAGGAGGTGTGCGAATTCGACGTCGATGAGTTCCAGCCTTCGCCGCTGGCGATGCCGCGTTTCAACGCCGGGCAGTATCCGGCGGGTGAAACCCTCTATCTCGGGCCGGTCGCCCTGGAGCGGCTGGACAAGGTTTTTGCCTCGCTGCTGACTCCGGATTGGCGGTACGTCATTGGGGGAAAGCCCCCGGTCGACCGGATTCCCGCCGGGGCCGCCCCCGTGCGCATCCCGTTCCTCTCCGACCGGAACCGGGGCGCCGCCGTATTTTACCAGGAGTTCGAAGCTCCCGCCGCCGGCTCCATGACTGTCGGCATGTCGGCCGACTGGTATTTCGAATGCTCCGTCAACGGCAAGGTGGTCTATGACACGTTGAAAGAAGGCAATCTTTCGCACAAATTCGTGCCGGAGGATCATATCTTCAACATCCCGGTCGTCAAGGGGAAGAATCTCGTCGCCGTCCGGGTCGTCTCCGGCTCGAAGGGGTGGCGCTTCATCTGCGGCAAGGTTCCGCCCGTGGAGGGAAATCCCGAGCTGGCGCGTCTTTTTAAACCCGAGGCGGGGGAAAAATACCGCCCGGTGGACGACTCCCGCTTCCTCGAAATCAAGCCGGGCACGGCGCTCGATTTTACCGCCCTCGCCCCGCGGGTTCCGGCGGGGAGCTACGGCAGGGTGATCATCTCCCCCGACGGCAAACCGGTCTTC
>JAVBSA010000696.1:0-9716 GCA_031556915.1 Victivallis sp. | reverse complement strand
CTTTTTTCTGCACACACCGTCCAATGCGACCACCCCCCATTTTCTCCCCTAAAACCCTGCCCGCGGTTTCCGCGGCGCCAAACCCGCGTCGGTGCCGGCACCTTGCCGGTCTGGAGGTGTCCAGAGGAGGGCGAAGCGCCTCCTTTGGCGGAGTTGGAGGCAGCGCCTCAAGTCCCACGGGGTTAGTGGTTGTGATTATTTCAGAAAATTTCAAGCATTCATGTGGCGATTTTTCATGTTTTTTCTTGGGTTTTCCTTTGAGTTGAGGTAAACTATTATCATCACAGAAAGGGATTGTGCCATGAAAAAACTGCAAGGAATCGTACCGCCGGTTATTACGCCGCTCACTCGCGAACGCAAACTGGATGTTGCCGGTCTTGAACGCCTGATGGAACGCATGATTGCGGGGGGAGTCCACGGCTTCTTCATTCTCGGCACCACGGGGGAGGGGCCTGCGCTCGGCGCGGAGCTCCAGCGCCGGATGATTACGGAAAGCGCGCGGATCAACGCCGGGCGGCTTCCTCTTCTTGTCGGCATCTCCGCGACTTCCGTTGAAGACTCCATCGCGCTTGGCGAATACTCGCATGCCGCCGGGGCTTACGCCGTCGTTGCCACGCCGCCGAGTTACTTCAAGCCCGGTGAAGCGGAATTGGTCGATTTCTATCGGATGCTCGCGGCGAAGCTGCCGCTGCCGCTTTTCAGCTACAACATGCCCGGCATGACCGGAATCAACCTCTCTCCCGACCTGGTTGTCACCCTTGCTGAAATTCCGAACATCATCGGGCACAAAGACAGCTCGGGCAACATGGGCTCCTTCCATTATCTGCTGCAGCGTCTTGGCGGCCGCGACGACTTCGCCATTTTCATGGGGCCTGAAGAACTCACCGGTGAAGCGGTCTTTTTCGGTGCGGATGGCGGGGTCAACGGCGGGGCCAACCTCAACCCCGCTCTTTACGTCGCCATGTACGAAGCCGCAAAACGAAAAGACGCCGGTGCAATGCTTTCTTTGCAGAGCGCCATCTACCGGCAGATGCGCCTCTACAACTGCGGACACCACCAGTCGAGTCTCATCAAAGGGTTGAAATGCGCTCTCTCCCTCAAAGGAATTTGCGCGGACGGAATGGCGGCGCCTTTTCTGCCGTTCAACCAGCCGGAGCGCGATCGCGTCGCGGAAATCCTGGCCGAACTCGATCATTTTCCCAATATTGCCAAAATGTAATATTCCCGCCATCTTCCGGTAAATAACAGGGGGTAAAGTATTCACCATGTAACAGGGAGAAGTCTTCACGGTGAAGATTCGCCCGCTGTAAACAGGAAGAAAGGTTTTGTATCATGGAAAAGCTGCTTTTGACCGCCCTGATCGCCGCCGCCGTCTCGTTTTCCACCTTTGCTGCCGAAGCGAAAGTCGAAACCAAAGAAGTGAAGACCGAAGTCAAGGCCGACGCGAAGAAGGATGATGCGAAGAAAGACGAAGTCAAAAAAGACGAAGTCAAAAAAGACGAAGTGAAGAAAGAAGAAGTCAAGAAGGAAGCCGCGAAGTAATTCGCCTTCTATATTGAATTCTTTTTGAATTCCGAAAAACGAACCGGGAGCTGCATCCGGTTCGTTTTTTTGTTTGTACGCTTTCAAACTTTCTCAGAAGTGTCAACGTACTGTTGTTGAGTTCCTGCCAATTTTCTTTCGACATCGTCGAAAGAAAATTGGCGCGTACTCGGCGGCGGCACCTTGCCGCTCCGGGAGGGTTTGGGAGGGGCGAAGCACCCTCCCAAGCTCCCCCCTGACGGTCAGCGGGCGCGGATGCGTGCGCAGACTTTGCGGGCGTCGGCGAGGATTTCTTTTTCGCCGTCGACGCGGCGGTTTTCCATGAGGATCCGGCCGTTGCAGATGACGGTATCGATGCAGCTTGAGTCGGCGGAATAGACCAGATTGGCGATGAGGTTATGGTCGGCGACGAGGAGCGGATTATCGAGGTCGATGAGGAGAGCGTCGGCCAATTTTCCTTCTTCGATGACGCCTGCGTCGATGCCGAATGCTTCGGCTCCGGCGCGGGTGGCGTCGGCGTAGATATCGTAATCGCGCCCGGCGGTGGGCATTCCTGCTTCGGTTTTCGCGGTGAAGGCGGCGAATTTCATCTCTTCGATCATGGAGAGGTTGTTGTTGGAGGCGGCTCCGTCGGTGCCGATGGTGACGCGGCATTTCCCTTCGGTGACGACCTTGTGATACTGGAACTGTCTTGACACCAGTTTGAAGTTGGAGCAGGGGCAGTGGGAGATGACGGATTTGCGTTCGCGTATGATGTCGATATCCTTATCGATCAGGTGTACGGAATGTGCGAGGATGCTTTTGGGGCCGAGGATTCCGAGGGAGTCGAGATATTCGACCGGGGTTTTGCCGTGTGCTTCGATGCATTCGCGTACTTCGCGGGGAGTTTCGCTGACGTGGACGTGGATGGGCATATCGTCTCTGGCGGCGTCTTTGGCGACCTGCCGCAGGACTTTCTCCGACACGGTATACACGGCGTGGGGTGCGTGGGCGATCTGGATGAGTTCACTGTTGCCGCGTTCGAGGAGTTGGCGGTTGCATTCGGCGTTGCGGGTGAGCACTTCGCCGTCGCTGCCCGAGATATAGAGCAGCCCGATGGCGGCGCGGAGGCCCATTTCTTCGACCGCGCGGATGGTGTCGAGCTGATACCAGTACATATCGTTGAAGAAGACGGTTCCGGTCTTGATCATTTCGAGGGCGGCGAGACGGCTGCCGATGTAGACGTCGTCTCCGGTGAGCTTGGCTTCGGCCGGCCAGATGTAGTCGTTGAGCCAGGTGAAGAGTTCCAGGTCGTCGGCGTAACCGCGCAGCAGGCTCATGGCGGCGTGGGTGTGGGTGTTGTAGAAGGGGGGGACGATCGCTTTGCCGGCGCCGTCGATCTGCCGGGCCGCGGCGGCTTCGATGCCTGGGGCGATTGTTTTGAAACGGTTGCCTTCGATCAGCACATCGACGGGGGAACCGTTGTGTTGTACGTTTTTGATGAGGATGGACTTCATCGCATATTCTCCATTTTTTCCAGCTCGGGTGCGACCGCTCCGTTGGAGCGGACAAAGCCGAGGATTGTTTCTTCCAGTTCTTTTGAGGGGAAATTCAGGCCGGGGCCGAGTTTCCCTGAGAGCACTTCGAGCGCGCCGTAGTTGTGGAGCGCCATGGTGGGATCGATATATTTGAGGTGGGTCGGTTCTTCCAGGATAAAATTCAAGGGCGCCTTGTCGTTGAGCACCCGGCAGGCGGGGATTTCGGGCCCGAACTCGTCTTCGACGCCCATGTTGACGATGTGGGCGGAGCTGTCGAGCAGTTTGCCGAGATCGAACCTGCCGCAGAGGGCGTGGCGGATTCCGGTGGCGCAGACGACGCACCAGGCTTCGGAGACCGCTTTTTCGATTGCCGAAGCGTCGCCGAGATCGATGACGGGAACTTGAAAGGGGGCTTTCACTTTTTCCGCGTCGTCGACGACCGTGACTTCGGCGCCTTCGAGGACGGCGTACATCACAACGCCGCTGCCGACTTTGCCGCAGCCGAACACCACGATCTTTTTGCCGGTGAAATCGCCGTGGCCGAACCGGGCCATGCCGCGGCGGAAGCCGTCGCCGGTACCGAGGGCGGTTTCGATTTCCTTGATGCGTCCTTCGTCTGCGAGAAAGACCGGTTGAAGGCAATCGCGATACTGGTACATGCCGGAGCGGGTGAGCTCGACGTAACCGGCGCGGGAACGCACCTGCGAATTGGCTCCGGCGCAGTCGAGCACGACGTCGTATTCCCGGTCGTTCGCCGCGTTGCCGGCGAGGGGGACTTTGTATTTTTCCAGGAGTTCGACCACGGCGGGGTCGTAGGGGATTCCGTTGCCGAAGCCGACGACCAGTTCCGCGCCGGCTTCGATGAGCGCGACGTGTTTCATCATGGTGTTGCGGAAGACGGGGGTGGCGTCCAGGATTTTCTTCCCGGCGAGGGGGCGGGAACGTTTCCATTCGGCGATCTGGGCGTCGAGCGCGGGGAATTCCGCCGGGTGATAGAATTGCAGGAGATAGTTGTACATAACGGAATTACCTTCCCGCGGCGAGGCCGGCCGCAAATGTGTATAGTTTGCTGTCGACGCCGACGCCTTCGGCCTCCTGGGAGGCGATGAAGGAATCCAGCCCGGTGAGACCGACCCGGAACACTTCGATATGCTCCCCTTCGTCGGGGTGGGCTTCGACCCGGCTTTGGGTTTCGCCGTCGATCTCCATGAACACCATGGTGATGGCTTCGCCGGTGAGGCCGGGGGAGCTGTAACCGGGGCGGTTGACGCGCGTGACTCTGCCCCGGTAGCCGGTCTCTTCGTAGAGTTCGCGGATCGCGGTCTGTTCCGGGGTTTCGCCCGGATCGATCAAGCCGGCGGGGAATTCCAGCACGAGCTTGCCGGCGGGCGGGCGGAATTGGCGGATGAGCACGAGTTCGTCGCCGGGAACGACGACGGCGCAGATGAAGGCGGCGGAGAAGGAATTCACCCGGTCGCAGCTCTCCCATTTGCGCAACGCGCCGGCGGCGTCTTCATATTGCAACTCTTTGAGCTCCAGGAACCGGCCCTGAAATAATGTGTTTTTGTTTATGACCTGCATGTATTGCTCCAAAAATTCTGATGAGCCTTACTTTACCATGCAGGCGGACTTTTTTCCAATGCCGACGGAAGAATCGGGCGAATTACTCCCGGATATAGAGGCGGAGGTTTCGGATCCAATAGGTGATTTTGCTCCCTTTGGGGTTCATGCCGAGGCGGATCATCCGGACGTTCTCCAACGGCATCTTCACTGCGTGGAACGGGACGTAGCAGCTTTGCCATTCCGTCAGGGGCCGGGTGTACTCGACATACTCGGCTTTGCCGTGCTCTTTTGCGTCTCCGGCCACCAGCATGAGATAGGTGTAGTCGAAATCGTTCTCCGGCTTATCCTGGACGGATTTGATGTCGAAAGCCAGCATGACGCCTTTGCCGAACGATTCCTCCGGCAGATTCAGGATATATTCCGGATAAATCCAGGCGTAGCGGTCGCCCCAATCGGCGTCGAAACGGAGCGCCTGTTCGACCGGGTCGAAAGCGATCTTCGATGTGAGTGCCGAATCGTTCCTGCGCCAGCGTTCGGGACGTTCCGCGTCGAGACGAATCTCACGGGTGTTGCGGAACGCCAGACGGTGGAGATATACCGGAATGACCGACTCACTGATTTGCTTGCCGTTGAACACGCCTCCGAAACGCAGCTCCTGTTGCGCGCCCTCCGGGGGTGTCTCCGGGGTGACGGTCAATTCCAGCATGGCGCGGCCGAAGGGCGGCAGTTCCAGATGTTCCGGCAGCCCGGCGGTTTTGGCGCCGCGAATGACGATGCTGCCCCGTTTGGGCTCCGGGCTGAGGTTCCACGCTTCACACACCAGGCGCCCTGTTTCTCCGGCGAGGTTGGCCAGGCTTTTCAGGTTGGTGATCTTGAAGTCATCCCGGTTGAGACGCACTTTCAATACGACGCTTGGATCCTCCGACGCCGACGGAGAGGGGGAAATCAGTTTCCCGGCGGGAAACGGCGGCTTTTCCGGCTTCAGCCCGGCCAGGCCGGAGAGGTAGGCCGGGAAACGCGTTGCGGTGAGGGCAAGCGTACCGGTCAGCGATGCGACCTGCTCCTCCATGCCGGTGAGGTCGGTCAGGCGGTAAAGTCCGGCGGGTACGGCCAGCGAAAGGGGGCGTTTCCCAAGGTCGCCGTCGTAAACGATGCTGTTATAGGCGCGGTCCACCTGGGAGATGCTCCAGAACACCAGGGTCTGGCTTCCGTCCGGCTGCCGGAAGAGGAACGCCCTGACGCCTTCCCCCGCTTTCAACTCGCCTTCCAGCTCGGCGGCTCCGAGTTCGGCGGTCAGGTTTGCCAGGGCGGCATAGGTGATTTTGACTGAATAATCTTGGCGCAGCAACCCCCAATCCTTGCGGCCTTCGCGCTCTTTGAAAGGGGGGAAGACGAAGAAGTAGCTTCGAGCCACGCCTTCATTCATCAGCAGAATCTGTGATTTCGGCAGGAATTCGGCGACGATCAGTTCCTGTTCCGGGGTATGGCCCGAATTTTTTTCGACCGTGCCTTCGAGGTTGGTTCCGTTTTCGGTGACCCACAGTGCGCGCCCGGCGAGTCCGGCGCGGCTCATGAATTCCCGCATCTCTCCGAAGATCTTTGGATAACGGACCAGGCCGGCATAGGTATGAAAGTTGACTGCCTCCGTATAATCCGCGATTCCGTTGGCGTAGAGCCCGTAGTCGTAACCGGTCCGCACCATGTTGCAGACGGCGCCGGGCAGGACGGCGCCGCCGGGGTTGCCCGCCCGGTGCCCCAGGGCGGCTGCTTTCAGTGACGCGGCGAACTCCCATACCGGCTCCGGCGCGTAGTGGATATCCGGCTCGTTCCAGAACTCCCATACGTCGATCTTTCCCCGGAACGTTTCGGAGGCGGCGCGGGCGAAACGCCAGGTTGCCGCCAGGTCGTCCGGCAATCGCGGTGAAGTTGTCCTCACATAATCGGGCGAGCGCGCATAGAAGGTGACAATTTCGATTCCCCGGGCGGCCAGGAGTTCGGCATTGGTGAGATAGGCTCCCCATTCATACCGGTCCGGCGCGGGGTTCACGTTGTTCCAGCCCAGGCGGTCGCGCACCCGGGTGATTCCGGCCAGGCGGACCAGGCCGGCGATTCCCCGTTGCAGTTCCGGTTTGTTCGGAACCAGCCAGGATTGCGCCGTATCGAGCGCAAAGAAGGGATCGGGGCGGTTCTTGCGGGCGGCGGGATCGGCCACGACTGCGAAGGCGGCCGGGGCGGTTCCCGAAACCGTCAGCGTATAGTAGCCGGGCGGAAGCACGTTCAAGCGGAGGGGGCCGGTTGCCGGCCATACGTCCCGCGCTGCTTCCCGTCCCCGCCAGTCGGTCACCGTACAGGCGGCCCCGGCGAGCTTGCCTGTGCTCTCGAATTCAGGACTTTCTCCTCGGATGAATACGGAACCGAATGCCTTCGCGGCGATCTCCGCGGCGTTCGCCGCAAGGAGGCAGCAACAGAGTGCAAGCAGGAATTTCATCGATGCCGCCGCTCTTTAAAGATTGATCTTGAAGCCGTTGAGGATGACGCGAGTGAAGCCCTGTTCCCGCAAGCTGTTGGGATTGAAGGAGCTTGCGTGACCGTCGAAATAACCGATATTGGCCATTGCACTGTGGTTCATGCTTGCGGCGCTGCTTTCGACGTAGGCGCGCGGCTCGTAGACGTATGCGCCGCATCCGACGCCGAGTGCGGTTCCGGTTTCGTCCCGTATGGTGTCGGCGGCGAGGAAGATCTCGCTTGGCCTCCGCATCCGCTTGAGCGAATAGGTGACGTCGCTTCCCTTCGGGGGAACCAGGAAGTTGCCCCAGACCTCTTTCTTGATGCTGTAAAGAGTCGGATTCCCGCTGGAGAGCGTCGCCCGGTAAACGCCGAGCGTATTGCAGGTGCGGAGTCCGGCGGTGGCGTGGTTGGTCGACATCACCGGACAAAGCCACAGCCGCTGGCCGACGTAACCGAGTTGGTCCATGCGAACCGTCCAGATGACGTTGTCGACCGTATGGGTGAAGACCATCTCCTCGTTGTCATTGGCGTAAAGGAGGAATCCCCTGCCGATTTCGGCAACGGTATTCAGGCAGGTGGTCTGATGGGCTTTGCCCCGCGCCTTGTTGAGTGCGGGCAGGAGCATCGAAGCAAGAATTGCGATAATTGCGATAACGACCAAGAGCTCGATCAATGTAAACTTATTCTTCCCCATGACATATCCTTTCATCAAGTGTGGCGGTTGACTATAATTATAGCACAAAATCCGTCATAAGGAAGACCTCTTATCTGTCATTTATAGCACAAACTATTCATTTTAATTTCTGGCGGCGATAGGCCAGCGGCGTCATTCCCATCTGGCCGCGGAAAAAGCGGATGAAGTAATTGGCGGTGCCGAATCCCGAATCGAGAGCGATTTCCTGAATCGTCAGCATCGTATCGCGCAACAGGCCGCAGGCATGCCTCAACCGGCACCCCTGCAAATACTCCAAAGCGGAAATTCCGAGCTCCGACCGGAAGAGCTTCGAGAGGTGGTTGGGGGTGATCTGCAAGTCGCGCGCCACCTGTTCCAGCGTCAGGCCCGCCTTCTGGAAATGAGCATCGAGGATCCCCTTGGCGCGGGCAAAACGCACGCTGTAACGTTTGTGCCTGATCCGCGGGTGGTCCGGGGCCGTCGCGAAGGCGATCGACAGAATCCGCAGAAGATAGCTGGAACGTTCGAAGGCATCCGCCAGCGTCACCATCTCCCCGCCCATGAAATAGAGGCGCATCAACTCGAACATTTCCTCCGCCTTCTCCGGGGAAAGCTCGCATCGCATCGGAAAAGTCAACCCCAGCTCCGCAGGGGGCGGCGCGGCGCAGAGCCTCCGGTCGAACGGCTGTTCGGGATCGACTTCGACCACCGACGGGCTCCCCTCCACCCAATGCGCCCGGCAGTCTCCGTACCAATCGAAATGAATGCACCATCGTTCCCCCGCCTCTTCCATAGCCAGGTGATGGCCGACCGCCGGCGGAATGATGAGAATGACGCCGGGATGACAGTACGCGCTCTCCCCGCCGATGATCATCCGCGCCCGTCCCGAGCGGAAAAAGATGAGCTCATAATCGTAGAGCATCCTGTCGCTTTCGACATAATCCGCCGGCGATTTGCCGGCCCAGAAGCGCCCGGGCTGCAATTTCAGCCGCCCCATGGCGTAACGGTAGGATTTGTGCAGAATCATATCACACTCCGGCGGCAAAACAATGTTTTTTTCTAAAATGCACTTGCAAATTGAATAAATCAAGCTAAATTAGAGAATATCAGTTATGTTCTTTCCCCCCTTGGGGACCTTCAAAGCAAGCAATCTCTCCGCGAATCGTTTCAGCGGGCGGTATTTACGGAAAATTTATGATCCTTGGTGTTACCGGAGCATTCGGTTGCGGCAAAAGCGCGGTTCTGTCCGCTTTTGCGGCGCGGAATTGGCGAACCGCGGATGCGGATGCGATCTGCCATGAGCTTTATGCGGAGCCGAACGGCCCGCTGGCGAAGGCGTTTGCCGAACGCTGGGGCGCTTCCGTGTTGGCGGCGGAGGGAACCGTGAACCGTAAGAAAGTGGGCGAGATTGTTTTTGCCGATCCGGAAGAGCTTTCTTTCCTGACGGATTCGCTTTATCCGGCGCTCGGGGAGCGTCTGGCTGCGATGATCGCCGGATGCCGCGAGGATAAGGTGAACGGTGTTTTTGAAATTCCCCTTTTGTACGAAGCCGGGCTCGCCGGTTGTTTCGACCGGGTGCTCGCGGTTTGGGCGGAGCCGGGAATCCGGCACCGGCGGCTGCGGGAGAGCCGGAATTTCAGCGACGGGGAGATCCGGTTGCGCGAAGCGCGCCAGCTCCCCGCCGACGCCAAGCTCGAACGCGCCGATTACGCTCTCATCAACAACGGCACGGTCGGGGAACTGGAACTTCAGATCGACTTTTTGATCCATGCCCTGTAACCCGGGGCGATCCAACTTATAATGCAAGGTTATGTCTATGATGAATGAAACCGACGACTTGATTCCGCACAACGAAAATGAACAGGAGCCCAAGAGTGCTCCGCGCCGCGGCCGCCGCCCGGCCAAGGCCCGCG
>JAVBSA010000366.1:0-4685 GCA_031556915.1 Victivallis sp. | reverse complement strand
ATGACCAGCCCACTCTTACCCCCCAAAAGATCAGTCAGCAAATTCGCGAAGCGAATTTGCGTCGGCCCCGGCACCTTGCCGGTCGGAGGTTCCAAGGAGGCGAAGCGCTCCTTGGCGGAGTTTGAGGCGGAGCCTCAAGTCCAGGCGCGTTTATTTTGGCTAGCGCTTATGGGCGAAGCGCCTCTTGGCGGAGTAGCGAGGCGGAGCCTCAAGTCCCACGACATAGAAGTGTGTTTATTGGTGATTTCGTTGCATATAGCGGAGCAATAAGGCTTTGCGCGGGGTGTTTTCGTGCCGTTTCGTGTCGGCGGGGTCGTCGGAGTGTTCGGCGCTCCAGCCGGGCCATTCGCGATAGGCGTGATAGGCCCAGTCCCACCCGTATTCTTCGAAGAGGTCGATGCAGTCGGTGAGATACTGTTCGGCGCCGGGGGCCCAGCGGGCCACGCCGAATTCACCGACGAAGATGGGAACGTTGTATTGTTTTTGAAAGCGCACGACCGGTTCCAGGGATTGGCGCAGCAGGGCTTTGTCCCATTTGCGGCCGTCGCAGGAGACGCCGGGGTAACTTCCGATCATTTTTGCGCCGTTGACTCCCTGATGGGTGTAGCCGTGCGGCAGATAAAGGTGTACTGTGTAGATGACATTGGGGATATCGATCGGGCGGAGTGCGGCGAAACCGGCTGCGTTGCCGCCGATTGCCGAGGAGACGATGACGGGGGTGTCGGGATCGATTTCGCGGATGGCTTTGCCGATTCGTTCGGCGAGGCGGTTCCAGTCGAGTGCGCCTCCTTCGCGATAGACGTAGGCTACTTCCAGGGGTTCATTCAGGATATCGTAGCCGTAGATGTTGGGGTTGCCTTTGTAGCGGCGGGCGATTTCGCGCCAGAGGTCGACGATCATGTCCTGTGCTTCGGAACTCCAGACGCCGACGTTCTGCAGGATTTCATTCATGACGCCGGGGCCGCTGTGGAGGTCGATTACGACTTTGATTCCGTATTTCTCGAAGTGTTCGAGTTTCCGGTCGAGTGCGTCCATTTGTTTTTCGCCCCATTGGCGGTATTTTTCGGGAGTATTTTCCTTGCTGCCGCCGCTGAATTGGAGGCGGACGAGATTTCCCCGCCAGACTTCCCCGAATTCGCGGATCGAACTTTCTTCCTCGCCCCGGAAGCTGCCGATCATGGCTCCCCGGTAGCGGGGGCTTGTTTGCATGGGGGCGGAATTCCGGTGTGTCGCCATTTCCGGGAGCGGAGCGAGCGAAAGTTTCACATCCGCATATTCGGCCGTTCCGCCGCCGGCGGCGTGGCCGAAGTGGAGTTTCAGCTTGCCCGCGTAGTCCGGAATCCGGATGGAATAGCCGAATTTCCGCCAATCGAAACTCCCTTTATCGGCGCGGGCCGGGGGGTAATACTCTCCCGGTCCCTGGAGGTAGGCGGGGATGATTTTGAGCGTGCCGCCTTTCAGGTCGCCGCCTTTGACCATCGCTTCGACGGTGACGAGGCGGCCGCGCAGCAGGTTCGTGTCGATTTCCATCTCGCCGGCACCGTCGGTGAGGCGGATGCAGTTGATTCCGCCGGGGCCGCCGCCGGGGACGAAGTCGGCGTTGGAGATTTTTTCCGCTGCCGCCGCGTCGGGGAATGTCTCGTGGAAGACGATGCCGGAGAGCGAGTCGGCGGGATATTTCACTTCGGTGGATTCATCCGCGACCGGGGTCAGAACGATTTGTTTCATTTCGGCGCGGCCCTTTTCCGCATTGACTTGTACACACAGGATGTAAGTGCTTTGACCGGCGGGAGTTTTGAATTTCACCGAACCTGTTCGGAAGGTGTTTCCTGTAATCGGCAGCTGCGCAAGAACTTTCTCCCAGGCGGCGTGAATCCGAACTGCCGCCTTGCCTCTGCCCGTTGCGGAAAGTTCGTAGGTTTGTTCCGGTTGGAGGCGGATGCGTTTATGGATTTTGCTGTCCCAGTCGGTGCCGTCGATCGTTGCGACGCCGGCTTCCTGGGTTGCGTCGGCGCCTTTGGTTTTTCCCCAGTCCGCCCACTTTTCCTGTGCGAAATCGATGACGACCGGGTTGGCGGCGAATGCGGTTGCCGAACAGAGCAAGGCGAGGATGAGAATGATGTGCTTCATTTAAAGTTGACTTTCCAATATTTTTCCGCCGTATGTTTGATGCCGCCGGTCTCGCTTTCGACCTGGAGGGAAGCGGCGTGCCCGTCCGCGAAAGCGTAGTTGGACGACATGGCTCCGTGCTGAACCTGGCCCTTGATTCCGCCGACGTTGCTGGCGAACCAGTTGCGGTGCGACCAATTGGTCGCGTAACGGACCGCGCGGGAATAGTGGCTCCCATCGTTCACGGTGCCCGGTAACGCTTTGCAGGCAAACAGAATCAAGGTCGAAGAGTTGCGGAAAGCTGAAAGCTTTTTGCCTGCCGGAGCCGTGCTGGCCTGGCACTTGACGATCTCCTCTTCCTTCATCGCGCCATAGTCGTTCGCCCAGCCGTTGATCCAGTAGGAACGGGGGGAGGCGCCGTAGTAGAGGTCGCCCGGATCGAGGGGGCAGCGGAAGATCGGCTGATTCTTGACGGTCGGCCGGCTGTTCAGATATTTCGCCAGCGCCGCATCCCAGAGCTCTTGGGTGAACACCTCCTGGGAGATGCTGCCGGGAATCACGACGAAATCATTGTAGTCGCCGCTGTAAAGGTTGCTCGCCGCGCCGAGTTGCTTCAGGTTGCCGAGACAGTTGGAGCCTTTGGCCTTGTCACGCGCTTTATTGAGCGCCGGCAGCAGCATGGAGGCCAGGATGGCGATGATGGCGATCACGACCAGTAATTCGATTAGTGTGAAATGTTTTTTCTTCATGACGGTCCTTTATTTCGCAGGGGTATGATTGTAACGTTCGCGACAGAAGAGACGAATTTCGGGGGGGCGGCCGGGATCGTCGAGCCGTTTTTGCAGCAGCTCCAACCCGGCGGCGGCCAGTTGCGCGTAATTGTTCCGGAGCATCCGGCAGGGAAATTCCGAGGGGCGGTCGTCGGACATGACCAGCCGGCAGGGGCCGGTGAAATCGATTTGCCGCTCCCGCATTTCCCGCCAGAGCCGGACCGGGCCGCCGCCGATATCGTAAATCGCCTCGGGAATTCCGTGGCGGTCGAGATAATTGCGGAACTCCACCAGGATATCCAGATGATGATCGATGATCATACGGTCGTCGAAAACAAGTTCCCGTTCGCGGAAGGCGCGGCGGATTCCGGCGAACTGCCGGTTGACGCAGCTGAGGTTGGCAAGGACGAGGATATGGCGCCGGCCTTCGGCCAGCAGTTCCCGTGCGACCTCGTATCCCTCCTGTTCACTGTCGTAAGCGGCGCAGTCGAAGCCTTCCACCACCCCCGCCACGACGGCGCGGGGAATGGCGAGACTGTGGAAAAACTCCGCGGCTCCCCCGCCCGACGCCATTTCGGGCGCTACCCAGATCAATCCGCAGCTTCCGTCGCTCCGGGTGTTTTGAAACAGGTCGACGGAATGGAGAAAATATCCCGCTCCGGTAATCGCCATCGCCGCCGCGCTGCTCATGCAGCAAAGATAGTTCTCAAAATAAATCTGCTTGCCGTCCGCAGAAAGCAATTCGATGATCTCAGGCCGCTCTTCGCGGCGGCCGCGCTGCGGATTGGTGAACATACCGACGCCGGTTTTCGAGGTGAGAAAACCATCCGCCACCAATTCTTTCAACGCCTTTTGCACCGTGGTGCAGCCGACGCCGAATTCGGCGGCCAATTCCCGCATGGAAGTCAGCCGCTGAGGTTTTCTCTCCCCGTGAATGATCTTGTCGATCACATATTTCCGGATCCTGATGTAACCCGCGACCGAGATATCCCCGGTAATCTGTGTTGATTTTCTTTTCATGGCTCCCGACAATGCTTTACATATAAATGCGAACACAGGCGAACACTTATATTATAGCAAACTATCGCCTGTTTGTCAAGAGGGGAATGCGATATTTTTTACGGAATGCGAAACCGGGTTTTGCGTCGCCGCGTCTGCATGACGCCCGCTGCGGCTGATGCTTACAGGGGAAGTCCGATGCCCTACTTCAGGGTGAGCTTGAGGGTATTGCTCCGATACTCGATTTGCTTGGAGCGGCCGCTGACGATCCGGCGGGAGAGTTCGCTTTCTTCGTCGTCTCCTTCGAGCGGATTCCGGTCGGGGCCGTCGAAAACGGCTTTGACTTCGATATCTTTGTCCACGTCCGAGATTCCGATGGAGAGCGCCACCTTCGAGGCGGCGGGGAAGAGCAGATTGGGGATCAGTTCTTCGAGGCAGAGTGCGATGCCGGAACGCTGGCGGCGGGTCAGGAGCTGTTTTTCGGCGAAGGAATCCACCTGGCCGAGCAATTGATAGAGGTCGAAATCGTCCCGCCGGGTTTCGAGCTGGAGCATGCTGATCCGCTTGATGAAGGCGCGGGTTTTCTCGCGCCGGGGATCGCCGAAAATTTCTTCGGGGGTGCCGTCTTCGTAGATCACGCCGTCGTCCATGTAGAAAACGCGGCTGGAGACATCACGGGCGAACCTCATTTCGTGGGTGACGATCATCATGGTCATGCCGCTTTGCGCGAGTTTGCGGATGACGGCCAGCACTTCGTTCACCATGGTGGGATCGAGCGCGCTGGTGGGCTCGTCGAAGAGGACGATT
>JAVBSA010000005.1:0-4984 GCA_031556915.1 Victivallis sp. | reverse complement strand
TTTCAGGGAATCTTCGCTGTACCTCCCGCGGAGTTCTTCCGTCAGCAGCGCCGCGAAGTTCACGTCGCGGCGAAACTGCGAAAAAACAACTTGCAGACAAAAAAGTCCGCTGAAATCGTTGTTGGACGACATAGGCTCCTTAATAGTTTGAACGGAATGGACGCCGTGTATTGTTATTTAAACAGTAACTTGATAATATATCGCAGAGAAATAAATTTGTCAACCATTGCGCATGATAAGTTAAAGTAAATTGAAACCGGGATGACGAATATACGGCGAAAAATCCATAATATTATTTCGAATGTCCATTGGAAAAGTCGTATTCGCCATTACTTTATAGAATTGGAAAATTTCCATATTTCAAAAAGGAGTGATCAATGGAAGTCATCATTCGTCCCGATGCGGCTTCGGCCGTGAAACTTACCGCGCAGCTGATCGCCGACGCCATCACCTGCAAACCGTTCTTCAAACTCGGCCTCGCCACCGGCGCGACCATGGAAGCTGTTTACGCGGAACTCGCCGTCATGAACAAGGCGAAAAAAGTGGACTTTTCGCGCGTCCACTCCTTCAACCTCGACGAATATATCGGGCTCGATCCCGCCGACCATAACAGTTATCGCGCCTATATGAACAAGCACCTTTTCAGTAAGGTCAATATCAATATGGCCAACACCAATCTGCCCGACGGCCTGGCCGAAGATGAAATCGAAGAGGGGCTCCGCTATGAAGAGGCCATCCTCGACGCCGGCGGCATCGACCTTCAACTCCTCGGCATCGGCAATGACGGACATATCGGGTTCAACGAGCCGGTTTCCTCCCTCGGCAGCCGCACCCGCGCCAAAGCGTTGACGCCCATTACCTACCAGCAGAACTGCGTCTATTTCAATCCGCCCGAATCCATGCCCAAGCGCGCCTTTACGATGGGTGTCGGAACCATTCTCGACGCGCAGCGCATCGTCATGCTCATCACCGGGGCGAAGAAAGCGGAAATCACCGCCAAGGCGATCGAAGGGCCTGTTACTTCGATGGTCACCGGCAGCGCGATCCAGCTCCACCCGGCGACCGTGGTTATCCTCGACGAAGCGGCGGCGGCGCAATTGACCCAGAAAGAGTATTACAACTGGGTTTTCGCCAACGAACCCAAGTGGGAGCCGTACCGGTAAGCGAAAAGTGGGGAGGCGAAGCCGACCGGGTCCAGGGCCCTTCGGCCCTGGTGCGGAGTCCAAAGGGCGCACAGCCCTTTGGTGGAGTTTGAGGCGAAGCCTCAAGTTTTCTCGCGCGCCGGTGACGCTGAAAAAGGAAAATTTCGAAAGAAATTTTCCGCCACCAGGCGGGCGACGGTATTTTTGACCGATCAGGTCAAAAAGACCCCGACCCCTGTCAGGCTCCCACGATTCTTAAAACCGCAACGCCGTGGGAACGGGGGGATGCCCCCTTCCCAACATGCGCGAAGCGCGCTTCATAACGAAGTTGCTTCCTATTGCCGGAGGCAATGCTTCATCGCAAGGCGGAGAGAAGAATGAAGCGTGCCTTCGGCACATGAAGCATCGGAGATATGAAGCACCGCTGCGCGGTATGAAGCGAAGCCTGGCGGCTTCATTTTTTTGCCGAAGGCAAAAAAGCCCCCCACTCCTGCCGAAAAGTCCATTCTTTCTCCGGAAACATCCATTGGGGAAAACTCCTTGCGCATTATGTTATATGGCGAACAACATAAGGAGGTGAACGATGAATGTTACCATGAAATGCGCACCCGAACTCGATCCGGGATTTCTGCCTGCCGCCCTCTGGAACCGCGAATACCGCAGCCTCCCCGGCGCACGGCGGAAAGTCGCCTTCTGCCTGGAACGGAGCAATGGATGCGTCTCGCGTTTCGATACCGAAGTATTAGAGGATTCCACAGCAAACCGGGAACTTAATTTCCGCTATTCCGAACGGATCGTGAAATTTCTGCTCTGGGCGCGCGGCGGCTGGAAACTTACCGTTGCGGGCGCACCCGAACTCGCCGGCCCCCTGCGTGAGAAATTCACCGGCTCTTTCGACGACAAAATCATCGCGCGCAAAATTTACGACCATCCCTTCACCGTGGAAAGCTGTTCCTTTGCCCAGGCGCCCGCCGCCAACGAAATCGCGGTACAGCTCGGCGGCCATGAAAACGGATGCCGCATCGGATTCGACCTCGGCGGCTCCGACCGCAAATGCGCGGCCATGATCGACGGCAAAGTGGTGCACTCCGAAGAGGTGGTCTGGGATCCCTATTTCCAGAAGGATATCAACTATCATATCGACGGAATCCGCGATTCGCTCCAACGCGCCGCGGCGAAACTGCCGCGCGTCGACGCCGTCGGCGGCAGCGCGGCGGGCGTCTATGTCGATAACCAGCCGCGCGTGGCTTCGCTCTTCCGGGGAATTCCGGAAGACGATTTCGAATCGAAAGCACGCCCGATCTTCCTCGAACTTGCCAAGGAATTCAACAACATTCCCTTCGTCGTGGTCAATGACGGCGAAGTGACCGCGCTTGCGGGAGCGGTCAGCATGAAAACGAACGCGCTTCTCGGGCTCGCCATGGGAACCAGCGAGGCGGTCGGCTTCGTCACCCCCGAGGGAGCCCTTACCGATCACCTGAATGAACTCGCCTTCGCCCCCGTCGATTACCGCAAAGACGCCCCCGTCGACGAATGGAGCCAAGACGCCGGAGTCGGCGCCTCCTATTTGTCGCAGCAGGCGATCGCGCGCCTGGCAGCCCCCGCCGGGTTCGACTTCCCCGAAGGAACCCCCTTCGCCGAACAACTGAAGCTGGTCCAGAAAGCCATGGCGGAACAGGATCCGCGCGCCGCAAAAATATACCGTACCGTCGGAGCCTATCTCGGCTATGCCATCGCGCATTACGCCGACTTCTATCCGGTGAAAAATCTTCTCATCCTCGGAAGAGTCTCCTCCGGCGAAGGCGGATCAATCATTCTTGAAGTCGCTCAAAAAGTACTCGCCGCCGAGTTCCCCGATCTCAAAATCACCTTTCACACCCCCGACGAGGCCTTCAAACGCCACGGTCAGGCGATGGTGGCCGCCACCTTGCCGGCTCTGTAAACAAAAAAAAGCCGCCGACGGCGGCTTTTTTTGTGCGTAACTTATGGCCGGACGGCAGAGAGCCAGGCGTCCGCCATGATCTGGTGACCGGTGAGGGTGGGGTGGACTCCGTCGCGAAGGATCAGGGCGGGGTTGCCCGCCTTGACAGCCGCGTCCGAGAGGATCTGCTGAAACGGGATGAAGATCGCTCCGAACTCTTTGGCCAGGGATCTGACGACTTCGCGCCTCCGGTCGATTTCGTCGATCCAGCTAATGTCGTCGACGGCTCCGGTCATGAGGACGAAGGGTTCGCAGAGCACGAGCTTGCAGTTCGGGCGTTCGCGGAGCATCCATTCGAGGAGCATCTGATAGAACTCACGGTAACGCGGCACTTCCACGCCGTTCCGGGAGCCCTTTTCGTGCCAGGTGTCGTTGACGCCTACGAGGATGGAAAGGAGATCCGGTTCCAGGTTGACGCCGTCGATTTTCCAGCGCGCGTAGAGATCCACGACGCGGTTGCCGCTGATTCCGCGGTTGATGATGTTGTATTTCCCTTCGGGCGCCTGGGCGCCGAGGCGGGCGGCGATCAGGAACGGGTAGCCGCCGCCGAGGCTTTCGGCGGGGTTGCCGCTGCCGGTGCGCCCGCAGTCGGTGATGGAGTCGCCTTGAAACAGAATCTTCATTGCCGGTTCCTTTTAATACTGTTTACTTTGACCACGAAATACACGAAAAACACGAAAAAATTCAAAAAAAGATTTTCCCTTTCGTGTTTTTCGTGTATTTCGTGGTCAAAAAATATTGTCTTTAATTCAGCATGACCTGGCCGCCGGTGACCGGGATGGCCTGGCCGGTTTCGTAGGGCTGCCCGACGGCGTAGATGATCGCCTTGGCCACGTCCGAGGGGTAGCAGCCGCGATTCATCGGGATCTGCTTCTCGTAGTGGGCCTTGACGTCGGCCACGGTTTTGGCGCCGGGCACTTTGCCGCTTTCGAGGTACTGGACGAAGAGCCCGCGGACCGGATCCGACCAGAGCGGGCCGTCGAAGAAGTTGCCCGGGCAGACGCTGTTGACCTTGACGTGGTCGCCGACCAGTTCCAGGGCGAAGCTCTGGGTGAGGCCGATTGTGCCGAATTTGCTGCCGGCGTAAGCTCCGTTGCGGTTGCTCCCGGCCAGCCCGCTCTTGGAGTTCACCTGGACGATGTCGGTCCACGCTTTGCAGCAGGCGTTCTGGCGGGCCATCACCTGCGCCGTGTATTTGACGCAGAGGAAGTACCCGGTGTAGTTGACGTTGGTGACGAAGTCCCAATCCTTTTTCTCGAGCGACTTGACGGAACCGGCTTTGAGGACGCCCGCGTTGGCGACCAGGAGATCGATGCCGCCGTACATGGCGACGATCGATTTGACCATGGCGGAGACCGATTCCTCATCGGCGATGTTCACGGCGACGGCGCTGGAGCCGCCCGCGGCCTTGAGGTTGGCGGCTGCCGCTTTGGCTCCTTCGAGGTTCAAATCGGCGATGACGACGGTCGCGCCTTCGGCGGCCAATTCCCCGGCGATGCCGTAGCCGAAGCCCTGGGCTCCGCCGGTGACGACGGCGACTTTGCCGGAGAGGCGGATGGAAGCGCCCGCAGACATCTGTTTGCGGTAGGATTCGGCCTCCCAGGTTTCAATGAAGGCACGGCCGGCGTCGGAGAGGGGGCGCGCTCCGCCGAAGGCGGCGGTGTACTGTTGGACCAGCGCTCCGTCGCGGGCGAGAAGGGCGACGGTCGCCGCTCCTTTGCCGCTCTTGCCGGCGCAGAAGACCGCTTTGCCGGGGACTTCGACCACGAGGGGCTTGTAGCCGCGCGCCTTTTCGAAGGCTTCGACTTCGGCGAGGGTCGGGTCGGCGGAGACGAGCGCGAAGGATTTGGCGTAGACGATG
>JAVBSA010000249.1:0-5840 GCA_031556915.1 Victivallis sp. | reverse complement strand
TTCGCCATCTCGCCGATCTCTTCGAGCTCGGCGCGACCGACGTGCTGCAGCTGGAGGGATTCGCCGCCAAGTCCGCCTCGAATTTGCTGGCGGAGTTGGAACGGGCGCGCAAAGTGACCGATTACCAGCTGCTTGCGGCGCTCAACATCCCCAACATCGGGCACAATGTGGCCAAGGTGATTTTCAACCACACCGACTTCGAAAAACTGCGGCGGATGACGGCGGAGGAATTGAGTGCGATTCCGGGAATCGGCCCCGAGCGGGCGGAAGCCCTGGTGCGCGACCTCGCCGCCCAGACGGAGTATCTGGATGAGTTGCTGAGCGCGGTCGAACTCATTCACAGCGGAGAAGATGCGGCGAGCGCGCTGCCGACCATCTGTTTTACCGGTAAGATGCCGGAGAAACGGAGTTACTACGAAAACCTCGCCCGCAAACACGGGTACGAGCCTGCGGACGATGTGACGGCAAACTTAAGCCTGCTGGTCGCGGACGATCCCAACGGCGGCAGCAGCAAGCTGAAAAAGGCGGCCAAAGCGGGGATAAGAGTGATTTCGTTAGACGAGTTTTTGAGGGAGCTGGAAGCGCCGAAAGAAGAACCGGGCGAACCGGAGCAGCTGGAGCTGTTTTAGTATCTCGGGGGCCATGCCACCCGGTTGAGCGGAGGAAGCCCCGGGAAAAGGAGGCTGGGCCGCCCGGGGATCCACGCGGTTTGTTGTATATACTCAAAAGCGGCACGATCATGAAAAACTATCATCTGTTCAGTTTTCGCTCCCTGACCAGGCCGATCTGGCAGCCGGTTTGGGAAAACAAAGCCGGCTTTATTCTCGGCAGCATCATTTACAGTCTTTATATGCTCGGCCTCTGGGCAAAGGATTTCGGCGGCGGCGATCCGCCCGTGTTTCTGAAAATTTTGGGAGATACGCTCGACTTGCCGATGTGGCCGGCGGATAAGCTGATCAGTTTTCCGATAGCCTACCTGATCTTTCCTTCGTTCAATTTTCCGTTGTGGGTCGCGGTAGGCGGAAGTATCGGAATTCTATTGGAAAAAATAATCCGCAGAATCGCCAGACCTTTTCTTCTTCATGTTCCATTTTTCCATAAAAAAGATTTCACCAATCCGAATACATGGAAAAAGCTGATGCATGACCTTATTTTCTGCATGCGGAATACTATTCTTCTTTGCTGCGTCTCTTTTCTGTTTAACATCATATTTCTCATCGTGCTTTTCATGCGGTCGGTATCCAGCGGCTCGTGGATATTCCCCGTCTATTTCCTGGCCGCCGCCGCTTCCGGTTTCCTCTACGGTCTGATCTATTTCTTCTGTTCTGATGAGCCAACTGCCTAACTATTTAGCAACGCGAAATTCGCCCGGGGTGCAGTGATAGTAGTTGCGGAAGGCGCGGATGAAATAGTTCGGATAATGGAATCCGCAGCGCCGGGCGATTTCGTTGACGGTGATCTCGGGATTCTGCAATAACGAGGCGGCGTACTCCATGCGCAGTCGGTTGCGGTAATCGTTGATGGTCATGCCGGTCCGCGCCTTGAGCAACCGGGCGAAGCGAACCGGGTGAAGCCGTGCTTTTGCCGCCAGCTCCGGACAGGAAAGATCGAACATGAAATTGAACTGCAGAATTTCCTCCAGCATCTTCCATTCGCGGTCGTCGCGGGAAAGCGGCTCGGCGTCGGCGTCGAGATTGTCCCGGATGATGGAAAACAACGCCTGCAGATGAAGGCGCACCGAAGGAGTGTCCCTGCCGGCGGCAAGCAGAGCCTCGAGAGTAAACTTCACTTCAGGCGTAAGAGCGTTATGGATATGATAAAAGTAATCCGGCCTGGAAGGAGGCGGCGCAATCCCGTCGTGATTGATGTAAATGACGCGGATCAATTGCCCCCAGAAAACAACCGCCATCATTTCGTGAGGGGAATCCCAATGCTCGACAGTCCAGCCGCTGCGTTTCGTGACCAGCCATTGCCCCGGATGCAAAATAATCTCATGCCGCTCGCCGTTCGACGCGCATTTCAGACGTTTTTCGCCGGAAAGCACAACGAAGATCCGTTCACTCGGATGAATGTAAATCTCCTCCAGCGGATACGGTTCCGCGTCGGAGAAAAGCACCTCGTCGATTGCGATATCATTCGCCCGATTAAGGATTTGCCGAATAAATTCCTGACTGACGATCATAAGAAATTTCCCTCGCTGCCGTCTTCAATATATCCGTAAAAACGGCGATTGCAAATAAAAGTGCAAAAATAGTATCATGCAAAGATATTTTTTATCATTGCCAAACCGGAACAAATCAAGTATAATATTGGTAACCGGAAGAAATATCGGAAAGGAAATCCGCCATGCAACAACGAAAATTTACATTGATCGAGCTTCTCGTCGTCATTGCGATCATCACCATTCTCGCCGCGATGCTTCTGCCCGCCCTCCATTCCGCCCGGGAAAGGGGAATCACCATCAAATGCATCGGCAAGATGAAGACCCTGGGGCAGGCCGGCCAGCTCTATTGCGGCGATGCGGCGGGATATTTGCCCGCGCTTCGCATCGGCAACGATGTTTACTGGTATCAGAGTTCATGCAACGCCCCGTATTACAACTATTATCTGGGAACCGCCACCCCCGACCGCAAATATGTTCCGGTGAATAGTCTTTGCCCGAAAGTCGAGACGTACCCCAACGTTTTCCGGACAACCCACGCCCAGTTCCCCGGTGAAACCTTTCTGTCCTTCTACGGTATGAACGCGTGGAATCCGATCATGATCGGCGAAATCCGGGTTCACGTGCCGGCCCGGACCGTCAATCCCTCCGGGAAGCTGCTGCACGCCGAAACCAACAATGCGCTGGCCGGCGCCAACGCCAATCAAGGGCAAGGGCTGCTCAACCGCGATGAGGCGCTGGTCGGCTCCGGGAAGATCGCCTATGACCATCATGGGCAGGCCAATGTGCTGTTTTTCGACGGCCATGTCCAGGGCTGCAAACCCTGGGTCCTGTACGACGACGCGGACAATTCCAAAATCTGGAACGCCTACCAGAAATAACCCGAAAGAGATTCCCCATGAAGACACTTCTTTTCCTTCTTGCCCTGATTGCCCTTCCTCTCGCCGCCGGCCCCACCTGGTCCTACAAACTTGAAGCAGGGGCGGATTTACACTTTTCGTCGAACGATGCAAAGGGCGATCAACTGAAAACGCTCAAGGTTTTCGACCTGAAGCCGTACCGGGGGAAAACCCTCACCTTTCAAGGCATGGCCAAACTCGAACAGGTCTCCCGCCCGCCCCGGCCGGATCTGGGCGGAAAATTCATGTTCATCATCAAAAAAGAGGTCGGCACGATCTACCCCGGATGCCAGAACCTGACCGGAACCCTCGACTGGACCCCGATCCGTTTCTCCTGCCTGATCCCCGCCGATGCGGAGAAGGGAACGCTGGTCTGCGGCATCCAGTCCGCCACCGGGAGCGTCCGGTTCCGCGATATTCATATGACCGCCGAAGAACCGTATCCGCCGCCGGTTGCGCTGCCGGGTGATTTCCGTTGCGAATATTCCGCAACCGAGATGGCGCGCCCGGTGCAACGCGGCTTCATGAGTCCGTTTGCCCAATACGCCACGTTGCAGGACATCCGCGATATGGCCGCGCTGGGGGCGAACCTCGTCCGCTGGCAGCTCGTTCCGGATAAAGAGGCCGACAATCCCGCCGCCTACGCCAAATGGCTCGATCACCAGCTGGACCGGCTGAAAGAGTTCCTGCCGGAGTGCGAACGGCTCGGCGTAAGGATCATCATCGACATGCACGTTCCCCCGGGCAAACGCCAGGGCGAATCGGCGCTGCTCGGAACCGCGGGCGCCGAAGCCGCCGCGGCCTATGGCAACAAAGCGCTCCACCGCATCGCAGAGGACGATAAGTTCTATCAGCTGTATCTGGATTCCTGGAAGAAAATCGCCACCCGCTTCCAAAACGAAAAAGCGGTCATCGGCTACGACCTCATCAACGAACCGGTCCAGCTTTACCGGGCCAAGCGGGATTATCTGGCCATTCAGTACGCAGCGGCCAAAGAGATTCGCAAAATCGACCCGGAGACTCCGATCTATATCGAATCCAACAACTGGTGCGCGCCCGACACCTTCGTCTACCTCCACCCCCTGCCGCTGAAAAACCTGATTTACCAGGTTCACATGTACGACCCCGGCGCCTATTCCCACCAGGGGCTGACGAAACCGGAATCGATGGCGGGGAAGTTCAACTCCTATCCCGGCGTCATCAACGGCGTCCGGTACGATAAAGCGCAGTTGCGCCGGGTTCTGGCCCCGGTGCGGGAGTTCCAGAAAAAATACGGTGCTAAAATCTTCGTCGGGGAGTTCTCCGCCACCCGCTGGTCGCCCGGCGCGGAGCGGTATCTGGCCGACCAGATCGAACTCTACGAGGAGTTCGGCTGGAGTTGGACCTACCACGCGTTCCGCGAATCCGACGCCTGGGACGCGGAAATCGCCTCCACGGAACCCTTCCGCATCATGGATCAGGAGAAGCGGGTCGAAGCCCGGAAAGACCGCGACTCCTCCCTCCGGCTCGACGTTCTTAAAAAAGCGTTTCTCAAAAATACCCCCGGAGAAAAATGAATCCCGGCGATACCAATCAATAACCTCACCGAAAGAACTTTCCCATGAAGCACTATGATCTCGCCGCCTACATCTGGCCCTCTTTCCATTATGAACCGAGGGCGGAGCAATTCTGGCCGGAGAAGGACGGCGAATGGTACACGGTCCGGCGCGGCACCAAACGGTTCCCCGGTCACGATATGCCGCGCTACCCCCTGCTGGGCTTCCAGGACGAGGCAGATCCCGCCGTCGCCCGGCAGCATGTCGAGCTCGCCGCGAAATACGGCGTCAACACCTTTATCATGGACTGGTACTGGTATGACGACGCCCCCTGTTTCGAACGCCAGCTCAACGAGGGTTTGAGTCCGGCGCTGGAGGGAACCGCTTCGAAGTTTTACCTGATGTGGGCCAATCACGATGGCGACACCCTCTGGGACATGCACACCGACGAACGCCGCGTGATCTGGGAGGGCAAGGTCGGCCGCGAGGTCTTCGAACCGATGATGGACCGGCTGATCGACAAGTATTTCAAGCACCCGAATTACTATTGCATCGACGGCAAGCCGGTTTTCTCCGTCTTCGGCTCCTGGCAACTGCCGGCGGGCCTCGGCGGAGTGGAAGGGGCGAAAGACGCCATGGACTGGCTCCGCCGCCGCGCACTGGAGAAGGGGCTGCCGGGAATTCACCTTCAATTCATCGTCCGCCGTTCCGCCGCCGACCTGGAGCTGGTGAAGAAACTTGGCGTCGACAGCGGCACCAACTATCACTTTGCCGATATCGATATCAAAGAGGGGGAGTTCGTCGATCTCGCCGCCGCCGCGATCGCCAAGTGGGCGGAGGATGAAAAGGATTATCCGATGCTGTTCCCCCACGTCTCGGTCGGCTGGGACAACACCCAGCGCAACCCCTCCATCAAAACCGCCGTGGTCAATTCGAATCCGGCCGCCTTCGAAGCCTGTCTTTACAAGGCGAAGGAGTATGCCGACAGTCATCCGGACCAGCCGCCGCTGATTACCCTCAACAGCTGGAACGAATGGACCGAGGGCAGTTATCTCCTGCCCGATCTGCGCTGGGGATACCGGTACCTTGAAGCCATCCGCAAGGTCTTTCCGCCGGTCAGGTGACGCTGCCCCGACGCAATTCATACATAACCATACAGGATGAATATGAGAGAGTTGTTTCAGCTTGACGGCAGAATCGCCATGGTTACCGGCGGCAGCCGGAATTTCGGTGAAGACATCGCCT
>JAVBSA010000268.1:0-7105 GCA_031556915.1 Victivallis sp. | reverse complement strand
ATATATCACAGAAAAGGGATTCCGGCAATTGACTCAGCGAAGTTTATAGAGTTTCGGCGCGCCGATTCCGATTATGGTCTCATCTTCGCGGTTGGGGCTGGTTGCGGAAAAACGAAGCCGGGTGTACGGGGCTTCCGGATTGTCCGGCGTCTGATAGATGACGCGGCCGTTCAGAAGCAGAATGAGGTTCCCGTCGCGTTTGGCGAACGAAAATTCAGCCGGAAAGGCGAATTTGAAATGGCCGCTTTTGATTTTCCACTCGGGTTCGTTGACGGTGACCATCATCTGGCCGTCGCCGCCGAAATTGAAGTTGACTGACTGCTTCCGGTCGTTGCCGACCGAGATCAGGAAGGCGTACCACGCTTTTTTCGGTTCCTGCCGGTCGAAGCGCAGAAAGGGGACGGTAATCATGGTTCCTTCGGCAAGCGCGATTCCCTCTGCTTCCGCCGAGCCGGAGTTGGCGTTCCGGTTGAAGAAGATATCACTTCCCTCCTGTTTGAACTTGGCGGGGATGTTCCAGCTGCCGTTTTGTTCCGTCGCCGGATCGGCTTGCGGAGTGCCGGGAGCCGCGGGCGCCTTGAACGCTTTCGTCTTCTCGAAGCCGGGCTCGTTCGGATCGCCGGGGGCGAAGGCTTCGCCGAGTATCGTCAGATTGTCCAACATCCCGGTGAAGTTGGCGGAGCGTTTGTCGCCGCGCCCGAGATAGTAAGTGCAATTGCCGTAGCTGCGGCCCGGAGTTACCGGGGTTTCGCTGTCGAGTTTGCCGTCAAGATAAATACGGATTGCCGTGTTGTCGCAACTGACCCGCGCCCGGCTCCATTTGCCGTCCGGCAGCGGAGTTTTCGAGCTGATTTTTTCCACTTTAAAGGTTTCGTCGCCGTCGCGGACGACTTCAAGCCTGCCGTCCGGGAGCAGATAGAGGTTGAGCGCGTCGCTCCAGCCCTCCCGCGTGATGATTCCCTGGATTTTTTCCCGCCCGCCTTCGGGTTTGATCTGAAAATCGACCGTTGCCGCGCCGACCGGATAGGTGCGGAGGCGCATTTTTACGCTCTCTTTGCCGGTGAAACGAAGCGCGTTTTCAACGAACATGGTTTCGGGAATATCGACCGGCATGTCGCCGAGCTGATCCCGACCGTCGCCTTCGAAATCCCAATGACCGCCCCGGATCGAGAGGGGAGAAATGAGCGCTTCCCGGATTGCGGGGGTGCGGAACGGCACATCGGAACTCAAATATTCATTATGCCCCTTCCGGCCCGTGGCGTTGGAGGGAGTCTCGAGATTGGTTGCTGTTTCCACCAGCTTGACTTTGAGCGCCGCCGGGTTCCCGGCGAAGGGATAGGAGACCTTCGACCAGCCGGAACGGCCGTCCGCGGTTTCGAAATGAAGCTGGAAACGGTCGTTTTTCCGGATGGTCCGGTTGAAGACTTCAAATTCGAACGAACCTTCGCGGCGGTTCAAAGAGTCGCGGTTCTGGATCGTCCCGTCCACGGGGTGGACAACAAATTTCATGCCGTTATATTCCAGGCGTTCCCGTTCCGTCAGTTCTCCGGCGGAAATCCGCAGCGGGTCAGCGCCCGCCACTCTGATATCGAGTTCCATATCGGGCGTGCCGCCGAGAACGAGCGCGGAGGGAGTCCAGCTGAGGTTGCCTTTGGTGGTGAAGCTTTGGGCATCCCAGCGGAGTCCGGCGCCGTTGTTTGCCGCGAATTTTTTCACGCCGCAAAGAACGCTTCCCCTGATCGGCGTAATGGTGTAATCTCTGGTTCCCGATATCTGGAGATTGAGCAGCGTTTTTCGCTCCGTTTCCGGTGCGATGAGCGCGATGGGGCGGTCATTCCGCCAGAGCGTCACGCGTTTGAGTTCCGCCGGGGAACGGTAGTTGCCCCGGACAAGGAGAACGCCGTTCCGTTCCGCAACTTCAAGCGTGCTTTCCGCCGCGATGACCTGGCTTGCCGCGACTTTGACTGTCACCGCGTTCTGGTGCCAGCCGGTGACCAGCAGCATTTCGGGCAGGCGCACACGTTCGCCGTTGACAAAGAATTCCGGCGTCAGGAATGGAGTCGGGGTGATTCCGGCGGAGGGAACCAGCCACTCGACCCGGTCGAATTTTACCCCGTCGAGCTTTTTCTTCGGCAGTTCCGCGACCGCTTTGCCGTCGAGGCCGATCAGCCGGCCGGAGATCTCCACCTCTCCCTTTGCGGAGCCGGGGAGCGTCATCGCTTCGAAACGGAGCAGTGTTCCGGGCAATTCCTCGCGGTGATAGGCGAACAGCACTTCGGGTTTGGCGTCCGCAGGGATTTCCCCCTTGAATTCTCGCGAATAGGCTTTGGTGATCAAAGCGTTCCCCGGAGTGAACACCATCGGCAGGAAACTGGTTTCATCATGGTCGTTCCAGGTGGTGAAATGAAGATGCTTTGCCTGCGGAGTGAGCGCCGCCTCAAACGTCCGGTGGGCATGGTCGAAGCCGTCGTGAACCTGATAGAAATCGTTGCGGCCGTTGAGCCAGGCGCCGTAATAACCGGGGGTGACGGTGGTCATCAGCTCCTTGTTTTCTTCTTTGGCCAGTTGAGCCAGGGTTGCCGCCTGTTCCGCAAGGGTCAACCCGGCCAGCTCCGCCGCGCCGAAGGAATAGACCATGTCGAGCTCTTTGAAGTACGGGCGGATAAATTCCGCGTCGTACCGCTTGTACCCGCCGAAACCGATATTGCCGATGATGTAGATATCGTGCCCCGCCGCTTTTACACCGGAACGGATCGCCGCCAGTTCCTCCGGAGTCCAACCGAGATAGGTGTAGAAATTGACGACCGGCCGGCCTTTCCAGTTGGGATAATTGGGATGTGCGGCAAAGAGGTCGAGCATCCGTTTGAGTTCGCGCACCTGCTGGTCGACGGTGGTTTTGACGTCGAGACAGGCGCCGATTTCGAAATCGCTTCCTTCCGCCGCTTTGAGCATATCGCGCAAGGTATCGGAGAACGCAGTGCGCCCCCCTTTTTTGTCTGCGACCACATCCGGCAGGAACCCGTCGATCCCCTGCGCTTTGGCCTGGGCGAACTCCCGTTTCCAAGCTTCGAGATCATTCCCGCCGCAGTCGAGAAGCGGAAAGTTGTAATAATTGACTGCCGTCAAACTGGTGTTGAGCGGCGTATGCCAGGGGGTGTGATGCGCCCAGGACATTTTGCGCTCCGAAATATCCGCTCCCGTCGCGACGGAGGAGCCGAGTGCGAGAGACAAAGCTCCCGCAACGAAGAGTTTCTTCTTCATGAAATTACCTTGGTTTTTGGGGATTGAATCAGTAAGTTCCGGTCCGGTTGCCGTACCAGAACATTTTGCCGTCTTCATTGAGGGGTTCCAGCGGAAGGGCCGTGCTGTAACGTTCGGCGTGCCCGTCCATATATGTGACGTTCATCCGGTCGTTGTGGCTGTAACGGCGCCAGTTCAACATGCCGCTCGTCTGGGCGGCGATGCGGCCGCCGGGCGTATTGACTTCCTGGTTATGTTCGGAGAAGGTGTTGCATTTGGAGGCTTCGGTGAGCCGGGTTACCTTGAGCTGGGTGGGGCGCGTCCAGCCGGCTTCCCAGTAAGTGGTAATGCGCAGATTCATCGCGTAATTGCTGTACCAATCCTTATTCACGGGGGTAAATGAGGCGCATTGGAGCAGTTTATACGGTTTGGCGGCAGGCCCCAGGCCATCCTGCACGAAGGTGTAGCTGGTGGTGGGTTTGCTCCATAATGTGTTGAAACAGGTCCAATCCACCGGGGACGACGAAGCGGGGAAAAAGTCGTCGTTCGCGTTGACATACGAGATGGCGAACATCTGAATCTGCCTGAGGTTACTCATGCATTGAGTGGAACGTCCGCGTTCCCGCGCCTGGGTCAGAGCGGGCAGCAGCATCGAAGCCAGGATGGCGATGATCGCAATCACGACAAGAAGTTCGATCAGAGTAAAGTGTTTTTGCATGAGGCTCTCCTTTTGAGGTTTTATATTTTTTTCGGTGGGCATACGGTTTCACGTTTGGTGAAGTCGGCGGAAACGGTGGTTATGTTGCCGGCGGGTTTCCTGGCCTCCATCAATTCCCGCACCATGCGGATTCCCGCGGCGACCAGCTCCGAAAAATTATGCTCGATGGCGGTGATCGGAGGCAGAAATTTTTCGACTTCCCAGTCTACAGTTTCGCTGCAGATGATGCTGACATCCTCCGGCACACTGATCCCGTTTCGGAAGAGGCCGGATATGAATGCTTTGCAAAATAACCCGGAATGCACCAGGAGCGCGGTCGGTCGATCCGGCGCCTGCAGAAAAGAGTTCAGGTGGCGGTGGATCTCATTCTGAAAATCGGCCGCCGGATGATTCTCGATATAAAATAAACCGGGGCGCAGCATGGAGAGTTCGGCAAGCGTCTCCTGGAATATTTGCCGCGTATCCCGGAACACCGTCACGTCGGAGGGGCCGTTGATCATTCCGATATTGGAATGTCCCAGGGAAGCAAGGTAATAAATCGCCTGGCGGAGAGAGTCGTCCCGGGCAACCTGAACGGAATAATCTCCCGGTTCGCAGAGCGACACATGGGGAAGCGCAAGTTCATTGTCGATGAACTGCTTCGCCGCATTGGCCGGAGCACCCGCGATCAGGAGTCCTCCGGCCAGGCCGTTGGTTAGGAGCTGCGGCAGGTTTTCGGTGTCGCGGTAACAGTCGAACCACTCCATCTGGAAGTGGATTCCGTTGCGAAGACACTCTTTCATGAACTGGACCGTCATATCCATGAAGCCGGCATTCTCCCGGATCAGCTCCTCCTGCTCGAAAATCAGGAGGCCGAGGTCGTCCACACGCTTGCTTTTCAGCAGCCGCGCCGCCGTGTTGCCGCGGTATCCCATCCGGCGGGCGATTTCCGTGATTTCGCGTTTGCGGTGTTCGCTGACCCGTCCGTTGCCGGAAAGCGCGGCGGAAACCGTCATCACCGACACCCCCGCAGCCTCGGCGATTTCCTTCATTCCGATCTTTTCTTTGGAAGAAATCATAAATGATATAACTTTCGCTTTAACGTTACAGCAAATATTATGATCGATTTTTTATGGATTGTCAAGAGAGAAAATAAAAAAGATCGCGATTTCTTGCGATTTCTTGACCATTTCTTGAAATACCTCAGTCTTTTCGCAAGGCTTTTGTGAGCTCTCCAAAGCTCTTCGTCGGACTCGTCGGACCAATACTCTTCATTTAAAAGAACCACGAAATACACGAAATACACGAAAAAAATCAAAACGAAATGTTTCCCTCTCCCCTTTCGTGTTTTTCGTGTATTTCGTGGTCAAAAAATGGCATTACCAGTTAAGTGAAGAGCATTGGACTCGTCGGACTCGTCGGACTCGTCGGACTCGTCGGACATGTCCGACATGTCCGACAAAGAGCTTTGACGAGCTCACAGAAGCCCCTCCGAAAAGAGGCATTTCATTTTTTGATTTTGGGGGAGAACGCTGAGGCATCAGTAGGACCCCGAGTGCGGCGGGGGCCCTTCTGGCTCCTCAGCGAAATGGTATCAATCGAGCCAATTGCAAAACTGTTTTTACCGGGCGCTTTTGCCGCCTTGAGGAGCTTTTTTGCGTAGCGCCGCTACGCCTGAAGCTCCTCAAAACGACACGCATCACCCGATAATCCGGCAAAATCAAGACGAAAAAGCAGTTTTGCAATTGGCTCAATCAAAATGAATTCCGTCGGGCGAGGTGCGGACAGGGCGGAATTTCTCGTAGTTCTTCCAGACCTGTTCCGGCAGGCGGGCGCCGGCGCGCCGCTTTTCACCGGTGGCGTTGGGGAGCCGGATCTCCTGCGGCGTCTCATACCGTTCCGTGAGCGTGATCTCCTGCCACTGGGAGTTGCTGTCGAAGGGGAGGGGGATCTTGACTCCGGAATAAAGATTGCCGCTGAAACGGAAGCGTTTCTCCGCGCCCTCCGGAATCTCGGCGAGAGCCCTTGTCATACCGGTGACCACGCAATGCTCCATGGTGAAGGTTCCGCGGTTGTCGGGAGCGCCCCGGTTGAGGGTGGAGCCCCCCGTGAACGTGCATTGGCGGAAGGCCGCCGAGCCGTGCCGCAGGAACAGGAGCGGTTTGGTGCTGTTGTTCCCGGCGATGACGCAGTTGTCGAAGAACATTCGGGAGAAATTGTTCTGCCACACCTGTTCGAAGGGGCGGTTGCCGATGATGAGGCAGTCGCTGTAGCTTTGGCTCGCATTGTCGTTGGCGGCGACTCCGCCCTCGAAGACGTTGTCCATGAAGATGCAGCGGATATAGTTGCTGCTGGCGAAGTGAACGTCGCAGCTGCCCGAACTCGCACAGCGGATGGCGACGCAATCTTCGTAAAGCACCGAGCTCGCCCCGTGGCAGGAGAATCCCTGGCCGCAGTTGTCGATCGCCACGCAGTTGCGGTAGACGCTGTGCCGGGGATTGTCCGCCGCGTCGAAACCGTCGTTCCAGGAGAGGATGAAGAAGAAGTTTTCCACGATGATGTGATCGGCGGCGGTGTAGAATCCGGCCTGGCCCGGCAGCTCGACCTTGACTTCGGCGATCTGCTTTCCGGCGGGCGGCAGGAAGAACAGCGTGCGTTTGGCCCGGCTCCACCAGAAGCCGCCCGGAGTTTTCTTCAGTTCGTCAAGACTCCTGCAATTGACTCCGGCTCCTCCGTCGAGGAAGAAGATTTTGCTTTCGGGCAGCCAGTAATCCTGCTCCTTGAAGCTTTTGTAGAGGTTGCTCATCGGCCAGAAGGGGAGGCTGTAAAGTCCCTCCTCTTCCGCCTTCCAGCGATCGGCCGGAATTTCGCAGAGGCCCGACACGACCGCATTGTTCCCGTTGATAACCATCGGGTTGTCGATGGTGCCGCCCTGCCGTATGGTGAGGTTCTGCCCTTCCGGCCCCGGATAGGCGCGGCGGTAGGGCTTGCCGTTGTTGGGGGCGACTTCGAGGCGGTCGGAACGTTTCAGCAGCGACAGACCCTTTTCGATCGAGGCGACCGGCCGCTCCGCCGAACCGTCGAAACCGTCGTTCCCATTGACGTTGTCCACGTGGATGGTCGCCGCCGGCAACAGGGCCGCGAAGAGGGTGGTCAGGAAAATCGCCG
>JAVBSA010000478.1:0-6250 GCA_031556915.1 Victivallis sp. | reverse complement strand
CTGATTTTTTCACAGGCTTCACTGGATAAGGTGAGGATTTCCGTTCCTTTTCATTCGCACCCCGGAATCGAGATGATTCTGGTGACGGAAGGGGAGGGGGAGATCGTCGCCGGCAAGGAGCGCTGTCTGTGCCGCGCCGGTTCCCTGCTGATCATTCCGCCCGAAATGCAGCACAATCAGCGCTGTGACGGGCATATGGTCAATTCATTCATCGTTTTTTTCTGTTCTCCGGAATTCTTCGATCCCTCGTTCCGCCATCTCGACGTTGGCTCCGAACCGTGGTGCGAACATCTCTTTCTCGATGTCTGCCGCCTCAGCGAAGAGCGGCGGTACGAGCTTTGCGACGGCGTATTGCGTTCGCTTCTGCTTTGCATCTCCCGTTTCGAGGAAACGCAGAAGGGGCGCGACGGGCTTCATCCGGCGCTGCGCCGGGCGGTGGAACGGATTGAACGCGATTTCTGTCAGTCCTTTTCCATGGAAGAGCTGGCGGGGGAATGCGGCATCAGTTATACCTATTTGCGCAAATTGTTCGAAGCGCACTTTCAGTTTTCACCCATGTGTTATTTGCAGAATTGCCGGATGGCGCACGCGCGGCAGCTGCTTTTGAACTCCTACCTGAGCGTGGCGGACGTCTCCCAGCGGTGCGGCTACCCGGACGCCAATTATTTCAGCCGCCTCTTCCGCCGGATCCACCGTTGTTCGCCCGGCGAATACCGCCGCGTGACCCGGGAACGTCCGGATCACAGCTTCATCCGTATGTGATATTGTTCGGATGATGCGGCGGACTTGTCGGAGATTAATCATACAGAATTGTCTGATCGATCAAGCGGAAATCTTCGGTTTTGTTTGATTCCCTATTGACTCCGCGCGGCGGGTTATGTATAATTAGCGTTAGAAAGTTGCGACGGAAAACCAAGGAGGCCGCGGAGAATGAAAAAAGAATTTACCTTGATCGAATTGCTGGTTGTGATCGCGATCATCGCCATCCTGGCATCGATGCTGCTGCCGGCGTTGAATAAGGCGCGGGAAAAGTCGCAGGCAAGCAAGTGTTTGGGCAATCACAAGCAACTTGGTTCCGCGATGATTATGTATACGGGGGATTTCAAAGGTTGGCTTCCCACCGCGACCGTTGACGGCGGGGTGCCGGCATATTGGAAATTTCAGCTCTCTCACTACATGGGCAAAGGGGGGTATACCTGGAGCCAGGTTCAGTCGGACCGGAAGGCGTTCGGCAAAAACAGCGCCTACGGCTGTCCGACCTTCTCCGGCGTGCCGGTGGCGAACGCGAGCTGGGAGACTTCGCAGCCGGGGCGTTATTCCGGGCTTGGCTGGAACCGCTGGGTCAGCTACAATCCGCTCCTGACCGGCACCGGGAGCGACCGGGCGCAGAAGCTCACCGCGTTCAAAAAACATGCTTCGGAGTCCGCCCTGATCGGAGATGTTCCGGACGGCGATGTTCATGTCTCCACCTCGCAGGATAATTACGAGACCATTGACCGGAAGGACGCTGTGCCGTCGCGGGTCGCCGCACGGCACAGCAATGGTGGCAATTATCTATGGGCCGACGGTCATGGCGGCTGGAAAAGCAATGCCGAGATGCATAACGGTAAAAACGGCGCTGCCAGTTGGTATCTGAGAGCCCACTAGATCAGGAAAGAGTATCATGCAGAAGAAATTGTTGTCGCTTGGCGCTGTGGCCGTTTTCGCCGCAACTCCGATTTCCGCCGGAATGCCGGCGCCGGAAAAACAGCTTTCAATCTTCCCGGCGGAGACCGGGTATAAAATAACCTTCAACGGCGAAGAGAAGGCCGTCGCCGCCAATCGGAACAATATTCTGGAACTCCGGCGTACGGAATTCACTAACCAGCCCGGCGTCCGCTGGAACATCCAGTTCGCCCCGGAACTGAACCTGGACGAGTTTCCCGCCGCTGCCGCCTTGAAGCTCCGTGTGCGCGGCGGAGAGAAGGATGTTGCATACAAACTCGCAGCCTACTGGTACTTCAGCGATCCGCGCGGCTCGGCGGGGCGCGTTGTCGCCTTCCGGGGCGGTTCGGAGTGGCAGGAGCTGGAGCTCCCCGTTCCCCGCCGTTCCCATAATGACAACCGCACGAAGATGGTGGTGCTGCATTTCAATAAAATCGCGGATTTCGACGTGGAACGGATTCAGCTCGGAGAGTCGCGGCCGGTCTCCATCGAGCTTGCGAGCATGCCTGAGAAGGCGGCCGAAGAGATGGTGCTCCGCGGTCGCACCGCCCGTTCCGACGCGAAGGTGATGATTGCGCTCGGCAAGGAATCCAGGAGCGTGACGGCGCAAGACGGCAAATTCGAGTACGTCTGGAAAAATCCGCCTCTTGAACTTCAGAAATACAACTTTCTCACCGCCTCCGCCGGAGCCGGGGAGATTTCATTGCCGCTTCCCGTTTTCGGTTACCGGAAAAATTATGATTTCGCCTGGCTCAAGGCGGAAGGAACGAAGATCGTCATGCCGGACGGCAAGACCTTCATCCCCGCCGGAATCGGTTACTGCCGCGATGTGATCATGGCCAATCTCGACGACGGGGTCATGGAGTTTGCCAAGGCTCGCGCCCTCAACACGATTCGTCTCTGCATCTATACCCGTTTCTTCAATAACAACCTGGACGCTCCGATCGATCTCGACGCCCATATCCGCGACTTCATCGACCCTGTCGTACAGGCGGCCAGGCGTCACGGTTTGTATGTCATTCTCGACGATCACGGTTATTTCAGCGAGAAGATCGACGAATCCAAAGCGCGGGAAAAGCAAAATGCCGCCCTCTGGAACGAAGAAGGCGTGACCGAATGGACGAGCCGCTGGCGGAAGATCGCCGACTATTATAAAGACGAGCCCCATGTTCTCGGTTACGAGCTGATGAACGAGCCGCACGACATCCGCCCTGATCTGGCGCGCGAGTGGTATATCCGGGCGATTCGTGAAATCCGCAAAGTCGACCGCAAGCACATCATTCTCGTCGGTTCCGCCGACTGGTCGCACGCCCGCTCGCTGGAAAAAACCTGGGGGAAGGCGGCGGAAACCGCCGACGCGCCTTACAACAACCTTGTCTTCGCCTTCCACGATTATCCCGAGGACAACCACCCGTGGATCGTGAAGAAGTATGTGACGGAGTTCCGCGACGCCCACCGGGTCCCGGTGATGTGCACGGAATTCGGCGCAACCCACTGGAACAAAAGCGAGACGGTCTGCCGGGAGTTTCAGGCGGGGATGCTCGCCTTCTGCGCCGAGTCCGGCACCGGCTGGATGATCTGGGCCTTGAAGGAGCTCACCGACCAGCCGCGCAACCCCTTCAACGAAGTGGATAAAGTCGGCTTCGGCCCGCCGCGCCGGATGGATTCCTGCTCCTACAGCGACCTCTGGGTTCCGGCAGCGAGGGTGATGGCCTCGCCGTTCCCCGAAGCAAAATAAAGGTGCATTTCTGAAGAGCCGAAAGCGGCCCGGGGAATTCCGGGACGCTTCTTCTTTTTAACCCGCAATATGATATTGTTCGGATGATGCGACAAATTTTCGGAATGAAATCAGACAGAGTTGTCTGATTGGTAAGTCGGAAACTTTCTGTTTTGTTCAATCCCCTATTGACTCTGCCCGGCGGTTTATGTATAATTATAATTAGGAAGTCACCGGTAAACCAAAAGGAGCATTGCGGAGAATGAAAAAGGAATTCACCTTGATCGAATTGCTGGTTGTGATCGCCATCATCGCCATCCTGGCCGCGATGCTGCTGCCGGCATTGCAGAAGGCTCGCGAAAAATCGCAGGCGACCAAGTGCCTCTCCAACACCAAACAGATCGGCAACGCCATCGTTCAGTATACCTCTGATTATCAGGACTGGTTCCCGACCGGAAAGCTTGAGGGCTCTCCCGGAATATGGAAACAATAACTCGGCCCCTATGTCGGCCTGGGCAACCTGACTTGGGCCGAGGTTCAGAAAGACCCGCGGTTCGGAATCGGCGGCGTATTCAGTTGCCCGGGCTTCCGCGGCGTCGGCAGCGCTGTCGCGGGAGATCTCAAGAGCTACCCCGGTAAGTACGGCGGGCTCGGCTGGAACGACAACGTCAGCCCAAATCACCAACCGAGCGACGAGACCAAGACCAAGTGGAACAAAATCTCCCAAATCAAACGTCACACCTCCGAGACCGCCCTCGTCGGCGATACCATCGACGTCACGCAACAGCCGAATTGGACCGACTGGTCATACTATTGCTCACTGTATCAGATCCGCCACGCTACTGACGCACTCAGTCCCGATGGCCGCGTAAGCCGTCGCCATAACAACGGCCTCAACATCGTCTGGGCGGACGGTCACGCGAGTTGGATGAGTCAATTTGAAATTTCCCAGGGCAAAAACGGCAGTTACACCTGGTACTACACCATCAATCATTAAGGAACCTTATCCCCGTGAAACAATCCCTCATCCTCTGGCTCGGCGCGCTCGGCGCGCTTTCCCTCTCAGCCGCGTCACTGATGCCGGAAACAGACAAAATCATCGTCGGCGGAGCGGACGGCTCCGCGTTCAAAGTTGAAAACGGCGCACTGCTGCTGAACCGCGAAAAGCCGGGCATTCAGAAGTTTCTGCGCGGAATGGTCAATTTCAAGGAGAAACTCTCCGCCGATTTCGCCGCCGACGACGCGTTGGTGCTCGAACTCAAAACCGCCAAAGACACCGTGTTGCGCACCCGTTGGCGGAAAACCGACAAGACGGTGATCGACGGGATCGAAATGTCAATTCCGGGCAGCGCCGATTTTCAGGAGGTTCTTATTCCGCTACCGGTCGCGCCGGGCAAGTCCTTCGAGCTGCTTCTTCTTGAGTTCCAGCCCGAGCCGGAAAGCGTCGCCATCCGGAAAATCGCCATCGAGAAACCCAAACGGGTCACGCTCACCGTCGCCGGCAGGCTCAACAGAGTTCAAGCTGAGCTGATTGTCCGCGGAAGTACCGCTGTGCCCGAAGCTGAAGTGACCGTCCATATCCGCAATTCGCGCGGCGAAGTCAAAACCCGGACCGTCAAAAGCAAAAACGGCGTCTACGAACTCAAATGGCAGCGCCCGCCGGTCAATATCGGCCTCTGGAACACGGTTTACGCCACCATCGACGGCGGAAAAAATCCCGCCGACAGCTCCATCGCGATCCCGCTCTTCGGCTATCGCTCCGACGATGCGTTCGCCTGGCTCAAGGTCAAGGGCAAGGAGATCGTCACCTCTCCTCAGTCGAAAGACGGCGAAAAACCCTTTATCCCGGTCGGCGTCGGCTACTGCCGCGACGTCATCATCCCGGCGCAGGACGAGGAAGTCATGAAGTTCTGCAAGGCGCGCGGAATGAACACCATCCGGCTGCCTTTCTATGTTCGGTTCTTCAACAACAACGAAGCGGTTCCGCTCGATATCGAAGAGCACCTCCGCGACTTCGTCCTGCCGGTGGTTCTGGCCGCCAAGCGGCACAACCTCTACGTCATCCTCGACGACCACGGTTACTTCAGCACCAAGGTCGACGAGGCGAAAGCGCGCGAAAAGCAGTCCACCGACCGCTGGAGCGAAACCGGCGTCGATGAGTGGATCAAGCGCTGGGTCAAGGTCGCCGAATACTTCAAGGACGAACCGACCGTTCTCGGTTACGAATTGCTCAACGAACCCCACGACATCAAGCCGGAAACCACCAGCGAGTGGTACACCCGCTGCCTCAAAGCGATCCGGCAGGTCGATCAGCGCCACATCATTCTCCTCGGCAACGCCGACTGGTCGCACGCCCGCGCCATGGAGAAGACCTGGGGGCCGACCGCAAGTACCGTCGACGCGCCGCACAACAACGTCGTCTTCACCTTCCACGATTACCCCGAAGACAACCATGCGCCGCAGGTCGCGGAGTTCGTCACCGCCTTCCGCGACAAGCACGGAGTGCCCGTTCTCTGTACCGAGTTCGGCGCGGTTCCCTGGGCCAAAAGCGAAACCGTCTGCCGCAGCTTCATCGCCGGCATGCTGACGCTCTGCGCCAAAGAGGATATCGGCTGGATGATCTGGGCGCTGAAGCGGCTCGAAGACAATCCGCGCTCGACCTACAACAAGATCGACAAGGTCGGCATGGAGCCCTTGAGCTACGACTCGTGCGCCTACAGCGATCTGTGTTACCCGGCGGCCAAAATCATGGCCAGCCCTTTCCCGAAGGCAAAATAAGCGATATGAAACTCACCTCCGTCGCTTTGCTGTCATCGTTGTTGTGCGCCG
>JAVBSA010000575.1:0-15313 GCA_031556915.1 Victivallis sp. | reverse complement strand
ATCGGCAGCATACTGGAAACCGAAGTCATTCCCGTTGCTGCTGGCGCCGTATCCCATCTCAGAAACGAAGATAATCGCCGAAGGAGTCGGCTTGTTCCCCTTGGTCGACCTGGACTCCGGCTTGACAGCGTATACAGAGTTGGATATGCCAGACCCCGCCTTCTCCTGGATCGCAGCTGTAAAGCCCTGATATTGAACCAGCCCTCCAAAGCAGGACATGGAGTAGCTGATCCGGTCGCGCCCGATATTGTCCGCGGAAAAGGCGGTATTGGAGGGACAATGCAAAGCCCCTTTTTCACGTTTCACCGCCGGCGCCGTCCAGTCGCCTGTCATCGGCGTATTGTCCATACCGAGATAAGGCATCGCCAGCCAGCTCCAGGTGTTGCAGTTGTTGCCGATGACGACTTTCGGCTTGGCGGGGGGATAGTATTCGTAGTCGCCCGCATACATCGCAAGGGCGCTGCCGATCTGTTTCATATTATTGATGCAAGATGCCTTGCGGCCCGACTCGCGCGCCTTCGACAGCGCGGGCAGCAGCATCGATGCGAGGATGGCGATAATCGCAATTACCACCAAGAGTTCGATCAGTGTAAAGGTCTTTTTCATCTGCGGGTCTCCTTTGTTAAACGACAGGGGTTATAGCACTTTCCTATACGACGCTACTATAATTATAGCAAAATCCTATAAAATGTCAATAGCAAGTTTGAAATATTCTCAAAAAAAATTTCCCGGCAGGAGCCGCTCGAGTTTTTTGCGCTGTCGCGTCTGCATGGTTCCTTGCAGGGCTGAAGCTCCAGTCGGACATGTCAGACAAGTCCGACGAGTCGGACAGAGCGCTTCGATGAGCTCGCCAAAGCCCAGCGGAAAACTCGAGCGATTTCTCCGGCAGGATGGTCCCTGGAAATTTTGTTACATTTCTATGTAACATTTGTCCGCAAGAGTGACTTTCAGCTATTGCATCCTGTCTCAAAACGAGGTAAAATATAGGTAAGAAAACCAAACAGGGAACGGAGTCATGGGCAAAATCACCGTACGCGATATCGCACGCAAATCGAATGTCAGCACCGCCACCGTGTCGCGGATCCTCTCCGGCCGCGGCGGACACCGCTTCTCCACGGTCAAGCTGGTCGAAAACACCATGGCGGAGATGGGGATGAAGATCAACCTCTTCTGCCCGGGAACCGATACGGTCGGAGTTCTCACCCACGCGGCTTACGATTTCGGCGGATCGCCTTACTCCAACGCGATCCTGAACATGCTTCAGAAGGAGCTGGCGCTCAACGGCTTTCTGCTTCTCATCATCCCGGTGATTCCGTCACGCCTGTCGCTCTCCTACATCCGGCGGATCGTGGAGGAACACCGGTTGCTCGGGCTGGCGGTCCTGGAATATCACCATATGGACAATCTCTCCGCGCAGCTCGCTTCGCTGCCGGTTCCGGTGGTTTGCCTCGGCAACACCGAAAGCAGCGAAGTCGTCAATCAGGTCGCCTGCGACAACCTTCAGGCGGGAATCATCGCCGCCCAGAGCCTGATCGCGGAAAACCGGCACCGGAACGCCGGAATCATCAGCGTCGTCAATCCGGATGAATGCCACCAGCTCCGCCAGCAGGGGTTCCGCAGCAGCTGGCAAGCGGCGAACAACCGGCGCGTCACCTGGAAATTCGAGGGGAACCCCGATCGGGACTGCGGCGAGGCGATGGTCCGGGAACTGGAACAGCTCCCGCTCTCCCGGCGGCCCTCGGCCCTCTTCTCGACTTACAGCAAACTTGCCATCGAGCTCTTGAATGCGCTGGATCGAAGCACGCTTTCCATACCGGGGGACATCGCGCTTTATTCACTCGAAGACGCCGCCGAACTCGCGTTTCTCCGCAACCGGATCGGGGTCGTCCGCCAACCCTGCGGAGCGATGGGAGAAAACGCGGCCCGGATGCTGGCCGATCTTATCAACCGCCGCGAAACCGAACGGAAAATCATCTTGAATTGCGACATATCCACCATCCCCAAAGGAGAATGAATCCATGCTGAAGAACGCCATCGCCGCCGCCGCCATCGCCGCGGGAACCATCGCCGCCGCGGGAACAGTTCCGCCGGAAGTTCCGGCCGCCGCCCGTGAAGTCCACGAAATCCTCTGGAAACGCTACATCCTGCCGGATGGAACGATGCTCGACTACACCAACCGGCAAGGCGAATTCTTTTTGCCCACCCCGGAGGAGTGCGACGCCAATAAACCCAACGGCCTCGGCTGGTGGACTCCGATCGAAAACGGCAGCTTCTTCGGCGGCCTTTACCTCGACGCATTGTGCACGCATTATGCGGTCACGAACTCCCCCGCGGTCGCGGAACGGGCGCGGAAAATCGCCGCGGGCCTCTACAAGCTCGGCTCCTGCGGCAAACCCGGTTTCATCGCCCGCGGGTTCGCCGACGACGGAAAAACTCACTACCCGGCCAGCTCCGACGACCAGAGCTACCCCTGGTTCCTCGGTATGTGGCGTTATCTCTCAAGCCCGATTCCGCAGAAGGAGGAGAAGGAAAAACTGCTCGCCCTCTTCGTCCGGAACGCCGAAGCGTTCCGGGAGATGGGGTGGCGGATTCCGACCGACCGCGAGGGCTACGGCTTTTTCGGCGCCTGGGACGGCGACCATTTCGACGCCAACGTCCGCCGCCTCTTCATCATCAAAGCCGCCGCCGACCTCACCGGCAAGCCGGAGTGGGAGGAGCTTTACCGGCGCAACCGCGACTGGAAACTCGCCGACGGCCGCAGCCGCCTCGACATCTGCGCCGGCGGTTCGCACTATCAGGAACCGACGAAAACGCCGATCTATCCCAAACGCCCCCCGATCTGGACCAGCGCTTCCTCCCAGGCGGGCCTTCTCGCTTTATCGCACCTGGATCGCGAGGCGGGCGAACGCTATCGCGGGGCGCTCAAAATCAACGCGGAACGTGCTTTTGAACACCTGCTGCTCCACCGCCGCTTCCAAAAATCCGAAGCCGACCAGCTGGCCTTCAGCGTGGACTGGCGCAGCCTCAACGATCCGGCCAACGGCTGGAAACCGCAGGCGAGCGTCCAGGAAGCGATCAAGCTCGGGATCATCCAGTACGGCCCCTGGAAAAAGGTGAGCCCCCGGCGGATCTATGAGAACGACTATATTCGCGACCCGCTCTTCGCGGCCTGGGTGATCTTCCTCTCCGGCGACGAAGAAACCATCGCAAAGGCGCGCCCGGAGTTTTATGCCGCCATGGCGAACTATCCCTGGGAAGAGCTTCACAGCGTCTGCTTCTTCCTGGCCGAGAGCGCTTTCCATCAGGACGCCCTGAACCGTAAAACGGGAAACTGACCTCCATGCGCAACAGGATTGGAACAATTCTTATGCTGACATTCGCAGTCATCGCGCCTGTGCAAGCGGAACAGTGCGGCGTCTTCGCGGTCCTGCGCGGCGGTTTCACGGAGAATCCCCCGCCGGAAGTGCTGGAGTCGAAGGCGGTCGACGGAATCTCCTTCTACGCCGGGTTCCGCAGCCTCCACCCAGCCCCGGACACCTTCGACTTCCGCTCCATCGACCGGATCGTCGAGCTCTGCCGCCGGAACAACAAAAAACTCAACCTGGCGGTCATCTCCGGCCGCTGGACCCCGGAATGGGTGTATGAAGCGGGCGCGCAAAAATTCACCTGGGAATACGAAACCCCCTATGTGGACGCGGGCCGGAGCACCGCCTCCGCCCCGGTCCCGTGGGATGAAACCCTTCTGGCCATCCACGAAAAACTGGCGGCGAAACTGGGCGAACGCTACGCCGAAGAACCCGTTCTCGTCTCCATCCAGGTGACCGGCCCCGCCCTGGAAAACGGCCTCGAAGCCAATCTCGACATCACCCCGGAACAGGCGCGTTCGATTCGCTACACCCATGAAAAATACACCGGGGCCTGGAAACGGATGTTCGAGGCCTGGAACCGGGCTTTTCCGGCCGGGAACCTCTCGTGGTGCATTCACGACATGTTCCCCGGCGAACGGTCTCCGGAACCCGGCAGGGAAATCCGGCGGTGGGCCGCCGCCCGTTACGGCGACCGCCTCACCCTCTCCGGCTGCTACCTCACCCACGCCTCCTGGTTCGCCCCCGGCAACCAGGCGGTGGATATCTGGAACGAACAGCCCGGAATCCGTCTCGGCGCTCAGCTCATCAACATTTACTCCACCGGCAATACGCCGGCAGAGATGCTTCAAGCGCTGGAACGGGGCAGACAGCTCGGAGCGGTCTATTTCGAGGTATTCGCCGAAGATCTTCTCCTGGAAAATTTCCGCCGCGCAATCGAACAATTCAAACAAAGGAGCCTTGCCGAATGAAAAAGCAATTCACATTGATCGAACTCCTGGTCGTCATAGCCATCATCGCCATCCTTGCCGCCATGCTGCTCCCCGCGCTGAACCGGGCGCGGGACAAAGCCAACGAGACCAGATGCGTCTCGAACCAGAAGCAGATCGCACTCGGCCTGGCGCAGTATGTGCAAGATTTCCGGGACCAGCTGCCGCCCTGTTTCTCCAGCATGAGCTTCAGCCCGACCTGCGCGGAAACAGCTCTTTGGAGCCTCTCCACGGGGCGCGCTCCCGGTTACTGGAACGTCGGGCTCGGCCTCCTCTTCCAAACCGGCTATATCGGCAACGGCCAAATGGTCGGGAACGTCGCCATGGGCGGCGGCACGGTGCCGCGCTGCGGGGGAACCGCCCGCCCCGCGCTCTTCTTCTGCCCCGGTTCGACCAAGGTCGGAACCTGTGCAACCAATCCGAACGACGCACCCGGCGGGAAATATATGGAGATCAATTACATCTATCCCCGCGACCTGACCAACGGATTCTCCATGTTCAACATGTCGTTCCCCAAAATCGGCCGGAAGATGCTCACGCACTGCATCACCGGCGGCTACAGCGCCGACAACGGGCTCCACAACAACGGGACCACCGCCTCCTTCAGCGACGGCAGCGTCGCCCGGCTGCCGCAGGAATTGTACCGCCCCGGCTACGATCAGTGGGCCCGTTACAAGCTGATGGACAGCGGCAAATAGCAATCGGGGCTCTATTTCTGATTTTTCCCGAACGCGCGCAGCAGCACGCGCTTGCGGTCCGTATCCGGGTCCGGAACCGGATTCGCACCGTCCGGTCCGGCATGTTCCACACTCCAGTAGTGGGACTCACGAAAGGCGTGATAACTCCAATCCCATTTATACTCTTCAAAAATGGAGATCAGATCCTCGAGGTATTGCGCGCCGCCGGGCGCATAGCGGACGACGGAGAATTCGCCGACATAAATCCTTGCCCCGTACTTCTTTTCAAAATTGCGGACCGGTTCGAGCCACTTCTTTAAAGTATCCTTGTTCCACTCCTCGCCGCCGATTTTGCCGGGGTAGGCGACGAGTTCGCTCGGCCCGTGGATTCCCTGGTGGGTGTACTCATGCGGCACGTAGACATGCACCTCGTAAATCACATCTTTGAGCGGCAGGGGGTGGAGATAAGCGAAGGACTGCGGAGCGCTCCACGCATTGCTGGTGACAAGAAGCGGCGTATCGGGATCGATTTCACGGATCGCCAGCGCAGCGCGGTACTGGATGGCGAGATAGCCTTCCGGTGCGATTTTGTACTCCTGCGGCTCGTTGATGATACCATACGCCCAGACAGCCGGATGGCCCTTGAGCCGCGTGGCGATTTCGCGCCAGCAGTCAACGAAGGCGTCGCCGTACGTTTTATCATGCAGCATGGTAAGATCCCCGTTTTCGCTGCGGGCGCCGGGAGCACCATGCAGGTCGACCGCTACCTTGATGCCGAGCTTCCGACAGTGGGCGAGCACCTTTTCAAGAGAATCGAGTTCGCCGCGGAGCCATGCGCGGAATTTGGGAATATCCCGGAGCGAGTTCGCCTCCCCCCAGCCGGGCGGCTTGATCTGCCAGCGGATGAGATTGCCGTTCCAGGCCGCATAGTCCTCGAGGTCTTCCGGCTTGTAGGAGTTGGGCGACATTACGCCGCGCAACCGCGGCAGGGCCGTGACCCGGGGAGTGTATTGAGCCCTGAATCCGCGAGGAAGCGAAACCGGCGGCGGATACGGATCCGCAATCGCGCCGAGGTCGCGGATCTTGACCGACCGCACCTCGACTTTACCGGAACTGCTCTCCAAACCGAGAATAAGCGTCCCGTTTTTCGCGTCGGGCTTCAGGTAAACCGGAACGGCGATCGTGGTCCAGTCGTAGCTGCCGCAGTTTTTGGCGGCAGGCGTATTGGGGTAGTGATCCTTGTTTTCGCTTTTGTAATGAAGCATCAGTTTGACGCCGTTCCAGCGCTCCCGGGGGCGGGAAACATCGGTGGCGCGCACTTCATAGACAAATTCGACCTGATGGCCGCGATAAGGGGCAAGATCGAACGCGCGACGCGCCGCGACCTGACGCTGTTCCCCCTGCCCGGCCGGAACAATGACCGTAAGGGTCGGCTTGCCGCCGGTTTCGACGATCTTTGCTTCAGCCGGCAATTGCCAGCCGGAATCAAGCGGAACGACCCGGTCGGCAGCCGGCAGGGTCATGGCGCCGCAGAGAACGAAAAGAATCGGGAACTGCCGTCGTAATTTCATTGATGCACCTTTTTCTGCTTTTACATGAAGGGTCTGTACAGCGCTCTCCAGCGCCTCGCGATGCGCACTTCCGCCGAAGGCAGCGTTTCGACGTGCCCGTCGTACAGAGCGGCGTTCAGCAGATTGTTGCCGCCGTGACGGTAAGCCGCGACGTAGGCTTGCGTCGGGAATTCGTCGCCGTTCGCCAGATAATTCGCACCCGGATCGGCCCTGTCCATGTTCAATTGCCAGTCCGTGCCGTCGAGGAAAGCCATCCGCTTGGAGGGTTGCACGATGCGGGTTATCTTATGAGAATAAACCTCGTCGCCTCCTCCCCAGGTCGGGGGACAGTCGTTGATGGAAACCCCGTAACTGTAGCCTATGTAAGGCATGCCGTTGCTGATATCCTTGGAGAGGGCCCTGGCTGCATCAGGGCAGATCATTCCGGAAGCGGTATGCCCGGAAGTTGTGTTATTGGCGACAACGGTGTTGCTGTTGACGGAGTCATAACCGCTGCCGAGCGATGCGATAAAAGCAAGATTGGTATGCCACATCGGACCGATCTCCTTGGCGGGCACCCAGTAATCGTCGTGATTGGAGGCATAGAGCAACCCGGCCATCCCATATTGCTTCAGGATGCCGATGCATTTGATTTTTCTGGCAGTCTGGCGCGATTTGTTCAAGGCCGGCAACAGCATTGACGCCAGAATGGCGATAATCGCAATCACAACCAATAATTCGATCAGCGTAAAGAATTTCTTTTTCATCATCTCACATCCTTGTTGATTCCTGATGTTCTCACGGGTTGAACCAGATTTCCGCACAAATACCTCCATCAATTGAAAAATATGACGCTTACCGGTTCATCGGGCGCAGGCGATAGTCCAGATAGATCCGGCGGGTCTCCCTGTCGCCGCCCAGCAGCCGTGCCAACTCCGCAGCGGCGGTCTCTGCTGCCGTGGAATGCGGCGCATCCAACAGCCAGTAAGGTGATTTCAGGGAGGATTCGGCCAGGAAAACCAGCTTGCAGTCCGCAGCGGAATCCTTGCCTCCTTCCAGGGTTTGAAGAAACTCATGCTCCGTGACATGGCTCACAATGGCGCCCGGCAGCTCTGTTTCAGCGGAGAGCGCGGCGATCTCGACCTCTTTGAGTTCAATCGACTTCTCGTTTTTCAACGCTTCCCTGAAATGCGGGGCGGTATGCAACTGCGCGTCCCAGAAAATCACGGGTCGGCTCAGGTTGCCGATCAGCTCCGCGACGGCGGCTTTCACATCATACTCGATGGAGGTGGCGTTCCCGCCCCGGCAGCCGATTCCGACCGCCGGCATCCGCTCGGCGGCCTCCTCCAGGACGACCGGGCGGCAGTTTACTCCCAGCACCGCATCCACATAGGTGCAATCCAGCTCGTACCGGACTTTATCCGCAGTCGCTCCGCCCCCGGAGAGAAAATGGATGTTGAAATTTTTCGTGGAAAGCACCAGCATGATTTCGGCGAGAGTCCTCATTGCCGGCGCATCGTAGTAGAACAGATCTCCCGGACCGAATTTCAAGCCCACCAACGGCGGTGGCGTTTTTTTCGGAAAACGGAACCCCGCCAGGGGATTGGTAAAAGGTCCGATGCCTTTCTGGGTAATCAGGTACTTTTCCCTGGTCAGGCTTTCCAGCGCCTCCCGCACGGTAAAGCGCGTCACCTGAAATTGCTCGGCAAGTTCACGGGAAGACAGAATGCGCACGGACCGGCTCCCGTTCCGATAGATCAGATTCATCACGTAATGACGAATCTTCTCTGTCTCGGTAAATAATTTTTTCTCGCTCTCAACCAATTTCAATCTCCTTTCGCCCACTACCGGCCCACTGTTTTAATTATACTCGATCCTTTTGGCAATGTCAATAGCGATTCTGTTTTTTTACAAAAAAAATGCGCCCGGCGGCAAACCGGGCGCAGCAAAAAAATTTGCTTTATTCTTCTTCCACCGGCGGGAACGCGGCGACCGAAGCCGGGGCGTCGCTGCTGCGCTGGTAGACCCAGAGGCCGAAGGTCGGCAGGATCGCAAGCAGATGGTCGAAGATGTCGGATTGCACCCCCTCGTGCAACACCCAGGCGGTCTCTTTGGTGAAGCAGTAGATTTCCAGCGGAATGCCGGTGAAGCCGGGCTGAAGCTGCCGGACCAGAAGGATCATCTCCTGGTGGATTCCGGGGTGGTTCTTCAAATACTGTTCGACGTAGGCGCGGAAGGTGCCGAGGTTGGTCACGCGCCGCCGGTTGATCGGCCGGGCGCCCTCTTCCTGGAGTTTCCCGTTCCAGACGGCGAGTTCCTTCTGCTTGCGGTCGAGGTACCCGTTGAGAAGGACGAATTCCTCCAGGCAGCCGATCTCCCTGTCGTCGAGGAAACGCACGCTGCGCTGGTCGATGAAGAGCGAACGCTTGATCCGGCGGCCGCCGGATTCGAACATGCCGCGCCAGTTGATGAAGGAATCGGTGATGAGTTTGCGCACCGGAACGGTGGTGATGGTCTTGTCCCAGTTCTGCACCTTCACCGTGTGAAGCGCGACTTCGATCACGAATCCGTCGGCGTTCTGCGCCGGCATCTCGATCCAGTCGCCGATATGCACCATATCGTTGGAACCGAGCTGGATGCTCGCCACCGCCGAAAGGATCGTATCCTGAAAGATCAGCATGAGAACGGCGGCCATCGCCCCCAGCCCGGAGAGCAGAATCACCGGGTTCTGATTCACCAGCGTCGAAATAATCAGGATCGCCGCCACGACGAAGAGCACGATCTTGCCCAGCTGCAAAAAACCCTTGATGGGCTTGTCCGCCGCATCCGCGCGCCGGTGGTAGGCGTCGTCGACGAGGTCGAGCACCCCCGCAAGCGCCATCGCAATCGTTACGATGATCAGGGCCGAGCAGAGATTGTGGACAATCGTGATGGCCGTCTCATGAACGCCCGGAATCGCCACCACCCCCCAGCTGAGGATTAAAATCGGAACAATATAAGCCAATCGCGGCACAATCACCAATTTCACCTCGCGTTCCCCGCCGTTCCGCGAAAGACTCCCGAGCAGCCGGAGGATTCCCCGCTGCAGAAAGAACCTTCCCGCCAGCCACGCCAGAAAAGCGAGCAGCAGAAGCGAGCCTACCACAACCATCGTATAGACTCCCGGATAAGGCTCCAGAAGCCGTTGCAACTCCACTACAATTTCATCCATCCCATGCTCCTTTTGCTATCTAAAGTAGCACAAAAGAGCGCATCTGTCAATTTCGGAGCCGCCGCAAAACAAACTTATAACGTCAATCGCCGGGAGAAAGGGAGCCGGGGCCGTTGACGCAGCCGCCGCGGCAGGCCATGACTTCGAGGAAGTTGCCTTTGATTTTACCGGCGGCGCACGCTTTGAGGTAGGCGACCGTTTTCTTGTCGACTCCGTCAATGGAATTGCCTTCCAGCTTGAAATCGGGGTCGCTCCGGGTGAGTTCGGCCAATACCGCGCGGGAGACTCCGCAGCTCCGGGCGAAGTTCCGGGCGTCGTCGGCGGCGGGGCGCTCCAGCGGATACGGCTCTTCGGCGATCACATCGATCCCCCTGCCCGCAAGCATGGAGCCGAGCTCTTCGAAGCTTAACACGTAATCCACTTCCGGCACCTCGCGCGCCTCGCGACGCTTGGCGAGACAGGGGCCGATGAAAACTGTTCCGGCTCCCGGGTAGAGCTCTTTCGCCATCCGCGCGGTGAACACCATCGGGCTCGGTGTATGGGAGACGCGCTCGAGGAGTTCCGGCACATGCTTGCGCACCAGTTCCACATAGGAGGGGCAGCACGAAGTGGTCATCAATGGTTCGCCCGCCGCCATCTTTTCGGCGAACTCGGCGGCCTCGTGCGCGGCGGTCTCCTCGGCGCCGAGGGCGACCTCCATGATTCCGGCGAATCCCAGGCGGGCGATCGCGCCGAAGAGCTGTTCCAGCGTGCCGGAGAACTGCGCCTCGGCCGACGGAGCGACCAGCGCGATGAGCTTTTCATTTTCGAGCGCGTAAAGGATGCGGATCATTTCGGAACGCTCCATCACCGCCCCGAAAGGGCAGTACTTGAGACAGCGCCCGCAATAAATGCAGCGGTTGAAATCGATCCGGGCGATTCCGTGGGCGTTTTTCCGGATGGCGTCGACGGGGCACGCTTCTTCACAGGGAACCGTAACTTTCACGATGGCCCGGAACGGGCAGCACTCCTGGCACTTGCCGCATTTCACGCACTTGTCGTAATCGATGCGCGACACCTGGTTCTCGACGGTGATCGCCCCCCTGGGACAGCTGTGGAGGCAGAGGCGCGAGAAGCAGCCGCGGCAGTTGCCGGTCACGATGAACTTGCTGTCTTCGCAGCCGGAACACCCGGCGGCGCAGACGGACAGGTGTTCGCGCGGGGATCTCATGTCTTCCAGATACGAGGAAGCCGTGCGCGCCTCGTCGACTTCATTTTCGCAGCCGACGCCCATCAGCGCCATCAGCCGGTACTTCAGGACGGCGCGGTCGCGATAGATGCAGCAGCGGCTTGAATCCATATTTTTCGGACGGAGCTTCACCGGGAGCCGGTCCAGTTCCTCGGGCAATTCGCCGAAGTCAAAGGCCCGTACCATGCGGATCATGAGTTCGCGTCTGATATATTCGGCACCATTGCGCATATGTTATGAATTCCCCCGGTTTCAACTGCTATCTTTTTCATAAAATATCCTCGATCATCTTTGATTTCAACGTCTCTGCGATATTTTTTTCGGGCAACTGAAAAAAGCCCCTGCCTCCAAGGTGGAGACAGGGGCTTGAGCCGTTTTTGTGCGACTTACTTTTCCGCCGCGATGGCTGCCTGGGCGGCAGCGAGACGCGCGATCGGAACCCGGAACGGGCTGCAGGAGACGTAGTTCAGGCCCACGCTGTTGCAGAACGCAACGGACTTGGCTTCGCCGCCCTGTTCGCCGCAGATGCCGATCTTGAGCTGCGGACGGGTCGAGCGACCGCCTTCCACTGCCATCTTGATCAGTTTGCCGACGCCCTTCTTGTCGATGGTCTGGAACGGGTCGGCATCCAGGAGTTTCTTCTCGAGATAATCGTTCAGGAATCCGCCGATATCGTCGCGGCTGAATCCGAACGTCATCTGGGTCAGGTCGTTGGTTCCGAAGCTGAAGAACTCGGCTTCCTGGGCCATTTCATCGGCCAGCAGACAGGCGCGCGGAATTTCGATCATGGTGCCGACCATGTGGTCGACCGCCGCGACGTTGAACTTCTTCGCGACTTCCGCCGCAACCTTCGCCAGGATGGCCTTCTGGAACTTGAGCTCGGAGACGTCGCAGGTCACCGGGATCATGATTTCCGGCTTGACCTTGAGGCCTTCGGCGCAGAGTTCGGCGCCCGCTTCGAGGATGGCGCGCATCTGCATTTCGGAGACTTCCGGGTAGGTGACGCCGAGGCGCACGCCGCGGTGACCCATCATCGGGTTGACTTCATGCAGCAGTTCCGCACGCTTGGCGATCTCTTCGACCGTGATGCCGAGAGCCTTGGCCAGCTCCTGGCGCGCTTCCGGAGCGTTCGGCACGAATTCGTGCAGCGGGGGATCGAGCAGACGGAAGGTGACGGGCATGCCCTGCATCGCCTTCAGGGTGTTCTTGACGTCGCTCTTGACGAAGACAAAGAGCTCGTTGACAGCCGAGACACGTTCTTCGCGGCAGCTGCTCAGGATCATTTTGCGCAGCGCGAAGAGCGGTTTTTCGCTGTTCTTGCCGTAGAACATGTGCTCGGTACGGAAAAGACCGATGCCTTCCGCACCGAAGATGCGGGCGGTTTCAGCGTCTTCCGGCGTATCCGCGTTGGCGCGGACGCCGAGTTTGCGGAACTTGTCGGCCAGCGCCAGGAAGTGCTTGAGCTGCGGATTCTCGCTCGCGTCGATGGTATCGAGCTTGCCGCAATAAACGTAACCGCGGGTTCCGTTGATGCTGAGGAAATCCTTGTCGGTATAGGTCTTGCCGTCCACCTTCATGGTACGGGCACCTCCGTCGATGTGGATGGTGCCGGCGCCGACGATGCAGCACTTGCCCCAGCCGCGGCAAACCAGGGCCGCATGGCTGGTCATACCGCCGCGCGCCGTCAGGATGCCGGTCGCGGCACGCATGCCTTCGACGTCTTCGGGGTTGGTCTCTTCACGGACCATGATGACCTGTTCACCCTTCGCGGCGGCGGCGACCGCCTCTTCGCTGGTGAAGACGATCCGGCCCACCGCGCCGCCGGGACCCGCGGGGAGTCCCTTGGCGATCACGGCCGCTTTGGCCTCGGCCTTCGGGTCGAGAATCGGATGCAGCAGTTCGTCCAGCTGGGTCGGGGAGACGCGGGTGACCGCGGTCTTCTCGCAGATCATCTTTTCTTCGAGCATCTCCATCGCCATGTTGAGGGCGGCGGTGCCGGTGCGCTTGCCGACGCGGCACTGGAGCATATAGAGCTTGCCTTCCTGGATGGTGAACTCGATGTCGAGCATATCATGATAGTGGTCTTCGAGCTTGCAGCGGATGTCGAAGAGTTCTTTATAGAGCACCGGGTAGAGCGCTTCGAGCGATTTGAGGTGCTTGTTCTGCTCGTTGGTGGTGTCGTTATTGAGCGGCGACGGGGTGCGGGTTCCCGCCACCACGTCTTCGCCCTGGGCGTTGATCAGCCACTCGCCGTAGAACTGGTTCGCGCCGGTCGCCGGGTTGCGGGTGAAGGCCACGCCGGTGGCGGAGCTGTCGCCCATGTTGCCGAAAACCATGCTCTGGACGTTGACCGCGGTGCCCCACTCGTCCGGAATGCCTTCGATGCGGCGGTAGGAGATGGCTTTCTTGCCGTTCCAGCTCTTGAGCACGGCGCAGATGCCGCCCCAGAGCTGCTTCATCGGATCGTCGGGGAACTCGGTTCCGAGGGTTTCTTTGACCTTCTTCTTGAAGGCTTCGCAAAGAGTCTTGAGATCTTCGACGGTAAGATCGGTGTCGCTGGCGTAGCCCTTGGAGTGCTTGAGTTTGTCGAGCATTTCGTCGAGCTGCTTGCGGATTGCCTTGCCTTCGGCGGGTTCGAGACCTTCGGCCTTTTCCATCACCACGTCGGAATACATCATGATGAGGCGGCGATAGGCGTCATAGACAAAGCGTTCGTTGCCGGTCTTCTTGACCAGGCCCGGAATGGTGGAGCTGGCGAGGCCGACGTTCAGAACCGTTTCCATCATGCCCGGCATCGAGCTGCGGGCGCCGGAACGGCAGGAGACGAGGAGCGGGTTCACGGGATCGCCGAACTTCATGCCCATGTCGGCTTCGACCTTGAGGAGCGCGGCCTTGACCTGCGCGTCGACGCAGCCGGGGAGTTTGCTGCCTTCTTTAAAATAGTCGACGCAGCATTCGGTGGTAACGGTGAAACCCGGGGGAACCGGCAGGCCCATGGAGGCCATTTCAGCGAGGTTCGCGCCCTTGCCGCCCAGGAGTTCCTTCATCGAACCGTCGCCTTCGGAGTCGCCTCCGCCGAAGCTGTACACGTATTTTTTGTCTGCCATTCGTTCTTTCCTTTCTTAGTAGAACTTATCGATGGTTTTAAGAATCTGTCGTTTCTGTTCGTTCTTTTCGAGCCCCATGAACATGAAGGAGCCGCGAACTTCAACCGGGAAGGGAATTCCCTGGATATAAGTGCGGCCTGTCTCGGCAATCCGCTCGATGCGTTTCTTCTGGACTTCGGAGTTCTGATCGTATTTGTAGACTCCGATTTCCTTGCCGCCGATCATAACGGCGCAACCGCCGGTCGCCCGGAACGGATCGCCCGGCAGCGGACGGACGCCTTCGACCACAATTCCGTCGCGCTTGAGGTAATCGGCAAAATCTTCCGGACGGAGATAGTTGTTTTCATAGCTCTGACACCCGGCAGCGACAGCCAGTAAAAGCAGCGCGGGAACCATCCGCAACAAGGTTTTCTTCCATTCCATTTTCATCATTCTCCGATTGATTGCCACAAACAAAGTTAATTTATCATTACATTTCAAGAAATACAAATGGAAAATGGAAAATGGAAAATGGAAAATTACGGGAAGCAGAACTATCATGCCGGCAGAACTTCCCCCCCTATTTTCAATTTTCAATTTTCAATTCTCCCCTTAAAGTGGGGGGAATCGCCCCAATCGTCATAAGCGATCACCTCGCCGATGCTCCGGATGGCTTTTTCGAGCTTTTCCCGGACGCATTCCGCATTCTCGTCGGTGCCGGGTTTGTTCTCATAGAGGAGATAGCCTTTGCGGTAGGCCAATTCCCCGATGTTCGGCATGATGACGTTGCCGCCGGCGAGCAATCCGAGCTCCCGGCCGTCGGGAGCGAGCGCCTGAAGCGCCGTGGTGCTGGCGATATTGACGTCTTTGAGCTGAAGGCGGGTGACGGCGATCATTTTGAGCCCCAGTTCGAGGTCGCCGCCGGAGTCGGGAAATTCCGTCCCGAGCGGCGTATCGTGATGCGGAATATACGGCCCCATCCCGATCATGTCGACGTCGAGCTCCCGGAAAAATTCGATGTCCCGCGCCAGGTCCGCCGCCGTCTGGCCCGGCAGCCCCGACATCACGCCGGTTCCCACCTGATATTTGCAGGAGCGCAGGCGTTTGATCGCGTCGACCCGGTCGAGGTAAGAGTGGTCGGCGGGATGAAGTTGCGCATAAAGCTCCGGCGTCGAGCTCTCGATCCGGAGCAGATAACGGTGCGCCC
>JAVBSA010000076.1:0-3447 GCA_031556915.1 Victivallis sp. | reverse complement strand
CCGCTGCCCGCCCAACGTCGATCCCGGCGACTACCTCTACTACCTCGACCTGAAACAAAAAATGTTCGGAGGCAATTGCAAATCGTAACATTCCGCTGTATGGTAAGGGGATGAAGAAGAACCCCGAACAACAGTTGAAATCCATTCTCGGAACCGTGGAACTGCTCGGCAAATGCCATATCTGCGTTCACGATTTCTACCGGCACATTCTGGAATACATTCCGGATGTGCCGCTTTTTCATCAGAACTGGTATTGCACGGGCCTCAAGAAGAAGCTGCCGGATCAGGAGCGGCGCTGCATCAAATTCGACCGGGAGGCGGTTTGCCGCCATCTCACAATGCACCGCGGCCAATTCTTCAAGCTGTGCCCGTGCCAGGTTCTCGAGCTGGTTGTTCCGATCTGGAAGGGAAAGGATTTGTGCGGCGTCATCTTTCTCGGCCCCTACCGCGCGGCGGACACGCTGCCGCCGGATTCGCTGATCGCCCCGGCGCGGGATCCGGCCGGGGCGCTCAAAGACAAGCCGATGCCGCTGGACAAACAGGGAATGGAGCACATCGCCAACCTCGGGCTCATGCTCTCAAGCTACATCACGGAAATCATCGGCGACGTCAAGCCGCCGCCGGTTTCAGCTCCGGCCGGGCGGAAAGGCGCGATCGAGCAATTCATCGCCGTCAACTTCAACCGGGGAATCTCCATGGAGATGCTGGCGGAATTTCTCGAACTCAGCGAATCCAGGACCGGCCGCCTGTTGAAGGAATATTTCAACGCCGGGCTGACCGAGCTGGTGAACAAACAGCGGTTGAACTATGCGATCAACACGCTGCAGAGGGCCGAAGTGCCCGTCCGGGAAGCCGCCCGCCGGGCCGGCTTCGACCGGATCGAATACTTTCACCGCCTCTTTAAAGAGAAGACCGGCATGACGCCCGGGGAATTCCGGCGGCGACATCGGCTTCCGGAGCCCGGTGAACCGTAGTTCCCGACCGTTCCAGCTTCTCCTGTACCGTCTTGACATTCACCTTGCGAACGTCCATTTCCCGCAGCGCCATGGGGGCGGCGAACCCGATCGCCTCCCCGAGCCCGATGCAGGTGCTGTTGATGCGGGACGATGAACACGCCCGGTGGGTGGCCGAAATCGGCCGCCCGGCAATGTAGAGGTTCCCCACGCCGAGCGGGGTGATGCAGCGGTAGGGAACTCCATACGTCCTCCGGATCGGAATCTCGATGCCGGTATGCGTGCTTGTCGGATTGTGAACGTCGATCCCCCAGCAGCACCGGGCGACTTCATCCGGGAAATCCCGCCCGGCGAGCACATCTTCTTCGGTCAGGACATAATCGCCGGTGATCCGCCGGGTCTCGCGCACGCCGAGCTGTTCCGCGGTGGCGGAAATATAGGCGTGTTCATAGCCCGGAATGTGCTGTTGCAGAAACTCCAGGATCTCGAACGCCTGCCGGGTGCCTTCGCGGCGGATGCGGACCTGGTCGTCGGGGTTGAGAAAGTTGCAGTCGAGGATATGCGTCATATTGACGATGCCGTCCAGCAGCCCGTTGCGTTCCGGCATATATTTGATGACCATATGGTCGGTGGGAACCCGGTGCGAATGACGCCGCCAGACGGCGGTCATCTCGGGCATCCCCTTCGGAACATCCGCCGCCCGGATGCCGCTGACCTGGAAGGTCAGGGAGGAGGATTGAACTTTTCCGTCGGCCTCCCGCCCGATTTCGCTTTTGCATCCCGCCATGACCGCCAGGTCGCCGTCCCCGGTGGCGTCCACGAAAATACCGGCTTTCAGCGCCTTCACTCCGGCTTTCGACGCGGTGACCGCGTATCGGATGATTTTGTCGTGCCGGACGGCGTCGATCAGCTGGGTGTAGAAATTCACTTCGATATGGTTTTCTTCCAGCACTTCCAGCAGGATCCGGTTGAGCTTCTCCGGGTCGAACATCAGATAGCCGCTCCGGTCGTTGACGCCGTCGATGGCGGCGGCGCGTTTCCGCAGCAGGTTCATGAAAGCCGACGAGATGCGCTCGTCGCCGCAGCCGTAGCCCGAGACGACGCCCAGCAGCCCCGAAACGGGAACGCCGCCCGGCTTGCCGAAATATTCGATCATTCCAACCTTCAGCCCTTCCCGCGCCGCATTGACCGCGGCGGCGATGCCGGCCAGCCCCGAGCCGCACACCAGCATATCGTATTCGGCCCGGACTTCGAGCTTCCGCTCCGGATAAAGAATCTGTTTCATCGGATCATCTGCCAATCAATGGTTGATTTCGGTCCGGCCGCTTCATCGAACACCACGGTGAAGCTTCGTTCGGATTTTGCCGTAACGGCCCAGCGGCAAAGCCAGTTGGGTTGGACGGTCAGCGAATAATTTTTGTCCGGTTCCGGCTGCGGCAAGACCACTTCAAACGTTTTCACGCCGGCGGGAACGGCGACGTCGATCCCGCGCAGGTTATTGCCGGCCGTCACACCGATGCTTTTCACCCCGGCCAATCCGCTGCCGTTCAAGGTCAGCGCCCGGTCGACGGCGGAAAGCTCCACCTTCCCTTCGCCGGTTTTCCAGGCGATCCTGTGCTCCGGCTTCTCCAGATAGAGCGCCGCGTATTTCACCGTGCCGCGGAACCGGATCCCGTAATCGCAGGAGGTTCCCACATCGATGATATTGAAAAATTTGTTGTGGTGCGGAATCTGCATCTGGTCGTGCCCGCCGTATACGCCCAAGGCCGCCCGGACCGGATACGCGCCGTTGTTGATCGTGTAGTAGCTGCAGCTGTTGCCCGTTCCCGACGGCATGGCTTCGCGGTGGCGCACCCGGTAGCCGTTCGGGTGGGTGGGGTCGGCGCCGACGGCCTGTTCCACCGGATCGCCCGCGGCAAAGGTGTTCTGCCCGTCTTTGCCCGGGGCCAGCAGCAGCAGGCGCGACGCGCCCGGTTTGACGGAATCGCTTTTGATTTGATGTTTTCTGATTTCCGGAATCCCCCGGCTGACGTCGAGAACCATGGCGCCCGGCGCGATGACATAGGCGAGTTCCTTGCGGTAATTGAGCTGATCGATCAAAGTCGGAACCGCGTTTTCGTGGACCGTATAGCGGGTGCGTTCCACCCACAACCGGTCTTCGCCGTTGACCTTTTCGTATTTGCGGATATACCACCAGCGGCGGACTTTACGCCCTTTCAACGCGCCCTGCCAGAAACCGCGCGCGGGATTGCCCGCGTATTCAGCGGCGTCGTCAACGGCGAGGTAGCGCCCGACGATTTCAGGAGTCCAATCGGTTCCGGCTCCGCGCACATAGCCCTTGGGATCGATGTCGCCGGATTCCATGTAATCGGATTCAATCGCGATTTTACCGGCGGTGATCCATTTTCTGGGATTCAGGTTGATCAGCGGACGGGAGGTTCCCAGCGTGTTGGAGTTGATGGAAGTAATGTCAAATTGCAGTTCGCCGGTCGCT
>JAVBSA010000095.1:0-3709 GCA_031556915.1 Victivallis sp. | reverse complement strand
GAACGGCTCGGCTGCAGGATCGAATCAAGCAACGGTAAGTGCCCCTTCACGGTTCGCGGCCCCCTGAAAGCGGGAAAAACCGAAGTGGAAGGGCGCGACTCGCAGTTTTTGACCTCTCTGCTTTTCACCCTGCCGCAGCTGGCCGGGGATTCCGAAATCACCCTGAACTCATTACACGAAAAACCTTATATCAACATCACGCTCGCGTGGCTGGATTCCTTCGGGATCCGCTATGAGAAGAGCGATGACATGCTCAGCTGGCGGATTCCAGGCAATCAAGCCATCCCCGCCTTCACCCGAACCATACCGGCGGATTTCTCGACGGCGGCGTTCCCGCTGGTCGCGGCGGCCCTGGCGGGCGACGGGGTGACGATCCGCAACCTCGATTTCACCGATGCGCAGGGCGACAAAATGGTGTTCCGCTACCTGGAACAGATGGGCGCCCTCCTGAAACGCGAACAGGAGCTGACCGTGCTCCCCTGCCCCGGACTCCGCGGCGTCGAGCTCGATCTCAACGCCACGCCGGACGCCCTGCCGATTATGGCGGTTGCAGGTTGCTTTGCCTCCGGCACGACCCGGCTTTACAATGTCGCGATGGCGCGGCACAAAGAGACCGACCGCATCGCGGCGATGACGGAGGAACTCCGCAAGATGGGCGCCGACATCACGGAACAGCCCGACGGCATGACGATCCGCGGCGGCAAACTCCACGGGGCCCGGGTTCACAGCCGCGGCGACCACCGCATCGCGATGGCGCTGGCGGTGGCCGGATTGGCGGCGGAAGGCGAAACCGTGATCGAAGAAGCGGAAGCCGCCGGAGTCACCTACCCCGGATTCATCCGTGATTTTCAAACACTGGGAGCCGCTTTTCAAGAATGCTGAAACTCGTACTGGGCCTGACGCTTCTGCTGGCCGGAGTGACCGCCCCGGCCGAGACCCTTACGCGCAACGACATTCTGGCGAAATTCCATGCGGCGACCCGTTCGCCCGCTGCGGAAGAGATCCGATCGGCGCGGATTGTCGTCGCGGGCGATCCCCAAATCGAATACCTGCGAAAGGGCAACCGCAGTTTGCAGCGCGAGAACGGCGAACTTGCCTTCGTCTACGACGGCAAACGCAGCTGGACGCGGGGCGAAGGCGTCACCGGCGGCGACCCGAGCTGGTTCATGCAATTCGCCTTCAGCCTCGAATCGTTGCCGGAATTGTTCGGCCGGCTGGTATTGTCCCGGCCGAACGTGCTGCTCGGCCAGCGCAACGCCTACCGCGAAGTGGCGCTGATCGAGTTCGATCCCGAAAGCGGGTTGTTCCGTTCGGTCACCACCTTCCGGCTGGAAAATCAGGATGAGCGTAAAGTCGTAACCCCCACCGGTTTCCGCCAAAGGAACGGCCGTACCGTTACAACGGGTTTCCGCATCGGCGGCAAAGAAAGCAAAGTCGAGAGCATCGAGTGGAACATCGAACTGGATGACTCCTTATTTGTGATTCCGGAAAAAGAGTGAATTTGCTTTTCCCTCCTTCCATGATATATTGTTGATCGAACAAACCAAGGTAAAAATATGCCCAATCTGAAAATCCGGAACTTTGGTCCGATCAATCGGGGACTCACCGAAAACAATGGATTTTTTGAAATTCCCCAAGCGACTGTCTTCATCGGTCCGCAGGGAAGCGGCAAAAGTTCCGTCGCGAAACTGCTGTCCACTTTTCTGTGGCTGGAAAAGGCTCTGGTCAAAGAAGATATCAAAGAAAGCCAGGTCCGCCGAAGTTTTAAAACCAACTATTGCAACTATCACGGCTTGTTGAGTTATTTCAGGAATGACACCGAAATCGCCTATGAGGGAGAGCGCTATTCTTTTCATTACCGAAACGGCCAACTTACCATACAGCAATCGGTTTCCACAAAATATCTGTTGCCGCGCATCATGTATGTCCCTGCGGAAAGAAATTTTCTGAGCATTTTTCCGCAGGCGAGTTCCGTTCGCAAGCTCCCCAGGCCGCTCTCCGATTTCCTGACGGAATTCGACAATGCCCGGATGAGCCGGAAAGGGAGTGTTTCTCTCCCCATTCCCGATCTGAAGTTCGAATATGATAAATTGAATAAAGCCTCCTGGGTTGTCCGCAACGGGGAAAAAACCAGGCTGGAACACGCAGCCAGCGGTTTCCAGTCATTGATCCCCATGTATTTGACCAGCATCTATCTCTCGAACTCTCTGGACGAGAAAAAGGATGCTTCCAGAAGCGATATGACCGTAGATGAAATACGTCTGGTACGCAAGGCAATCAGAGAAATCATGAAGGCGGGAAAGGAAGAGACCTTAAAAGCTCTGGATACCCTCTCTTCGCAGATCCAGGCCCGCTGTTTCATCAATATCGTGGAGGAACCGGAGCAGAACCTTTACCCGGATTCCCAGGCCAGTGCGCTCAATGCCCTGCTGTCGCACGCCAATAAAACCGCCGGCAACAGACTGGTTGTCACAACCCACAGCCCTTATTTGATCAACGCGCTCACTTTGGCAATCAAGGGCGCGGAGCTCAAAAAGCTGCTGCCGGCAGAAAAACGGAATGAACTTCATTCCATCGTACCTCCCGATAGCTGCATCGACGGCTCCAAGGTGAAGATTTATCAGATGAATGACAATGGCGGAGCTTGTGAGCTGGAACGCTATAAAAATCTGCCTTCCGATGAAAATCTGCTCAACTGTGCGCTGGCGCAATTCAATGATTCTTTCAATCTTCTGCTGGATCTGGAGGAATCATGCCGGTAGATTTCTTCAGCGACCCCCTTTCGTGCAACCGAAGCATCTCACATACGCAATTCGGCCTGTGCGACCCGGGCGGGAATCTGCCGGCTTACGCCGACGCAAACACTCCGGCTTCATGGATTGCAACAGTACAAAACAAGAATGCCCTGACGATACTGATCGTTCCCGGCGATCACTGCCTGCCGCTCGTCCGTTCCAACGGACAAATGGCTCAATGCTGCGATGTCATCATGAGAACCCCAGGCATGATTTTCTTTGTCGAACTGAAAGACAGAAGAGATCCGAGAAGCGCCCGACGAAGAGGCACCGAGCAATTATGGGAGACGCTTCTCATTTTCAAAGAAAATCACGATCTTTTCGCCTATGCCAGACGGGAAGCATACGTCTCCAACAAACGACGCCCCCATGCGACCGTTCCCAGCCCGGTAAAGCTGCAGCAGTTCAGGGACGAAGGCGTCAAGTTACTTTATCAAGCAACCATACCGGTCTAAATGAGTTTGTTTCAACTGAAAGCCCCCTATCGGCCGGCGGGCGACCAGCCGCGGGCGATCGCGGAGATGGTCCGGAATATCGAGAACCGCCAACGGTACCAGACGCTGCTCGGCGTCACCGGTTCCGGCAAGACCTTCACGCTGGCCAACGCCATCGCCAAACTCGACCGTCCGGTGTTGGTCCTGTCGCACAACAAAACGCTGGCGGCACAGCTTTACAGCGAATTCAAATCGTTCTTCCCCGACAATGCAGTGGAGTATTTCATCAGTTATTACGACTATTACCTGACCGAATCCTAAATTCCGCAGACCGACTCCTACATCGCCAAAGACGCTTCGATCAATGAGAACATCGAAAAGCTCCGGCTGTCGGCAACGGCGAGTTTGGTGGAGCGGCGCGACGTGATCGTGGTCGCGAGCGTTTCCTGCATCTACGGTTTGGGGTCGCCCGACGACTAC
>JAVBSA010000159.1:0-4454 GCA_031556915.1 Victivallis sp. | reverse complement strand
GTTCGCCAGATGCTTGAGATTATCCGGGCGGCCGGTGGAGAAATTGTCGATCACCGTCACCTCGTGCCCCAGAGTGAGCAACAATTCGACCAGATGGCTGCCGATAAATCCGGCTCCGCCGGTAACTATTGTATTCATTTGTTGAAATTCTCCACGACTGTATCGATCCAATAATGCAACAATCCGGCGTGAAGAGACTCCGCGCCGCCGTAGGTGTCCGCCGGAAAATAAAAGTTCAAAAAACCCTTTTGACGCAGCCGGTTACCCGGTTTCATCGCCGACAAGGTCACCGTCTTCATCTTCAATTGCGCCGCGCAGTCGCAGCACGAAATGATGTTCGGCGACTCGCCGGAGCTGGAAATCGCCAGCAGCAGATCGCCGCACACCCCCCGCCGCCGCAGCGGTTCGGAGTACACGTACTCGAAACCCATGTCGTTCGCAATCGCGCTGAACAGCGCCAGATCGGTGAACACCTCGGTATGCAACTGCCCGTTTTTTGCCAGATCCGCCGAGAAATGGCTGGCCATCGACGCGCTGGCGCCGTTGCCGATGCAGTAGATCGTGTTCTGACGTTTCCGGACGGCCACCGTTTCGGACAACAGTCGAGCAAAAGCGTCATTCGGAGCGAGCGCGGCTCCGGTGTCATCGGTCACTTCCATTTTTTCCATCAATCCGGTCATGCTCCGGACGTATTCCTGCCAGTTCATATTTCAACTCCACCTGGTTTGTTGAGCAAGCATATACTGTTCCGGCGTGCCAACGTCGATATTAAAGCCGTCGAGCTCGAATCCGTGCATCCGCCCCTGATAGAGCGGCAGCACTTCGCGGCTGAAATCCACGACCGGAGCCGCCGGAATGTCGGCCAGTACCGCCGGATTCATCATAAACAGCGCGGCGCTGGCCAGATTCGTCGCCGGATGCGGCGGCTTTTCGACAAATTTCATAACCGTACCCTCCGGCGACAATTCTTCCACAATACCGCATTGCGACGGGTTGGCCGCGCGAAACAGCGCCACCGACAGCGGCAGGCCGGAACACCGGTGCGCATCGGCGAATTTCGCGATATCGATGTTGCAGTAATTATCGCCGTGTCCGAAGAAAAAGAACTCCTCGTTTTGCAACTCCGGCTCCAGTTTTTTCACAAAACCGCCGGTGCCGGTGAGCTGCTCCTCGACGATGAAATGGATGTCAAACGAATAATTCTTGCGGCGCTCATTCAGAAACTCCGCGACGCGCTCCGGCAGATAAAAACCGTTGAGGTAAACCCGCTTGAACCGGGCTTGTTCCAGACTGTCGAGCCAGTACTCCAGCAGCGGTTTGGTGCGGATTTCCACCAGGCACTTGGGAATACGGCAGGTCAACGGCCGCAGCCGCGTACCCAATCCGGCGATCAGCAATACCGCGGTCATACGTTTGCTCCTTCCATCTCCGGCAGTTGCCGAAAATCGATCACAAAGCAGTTTTTCAGCAGCACAAACACGGCGAGCGCCGACGGGTTTTCGATTCCGAACCGCAAACCGACGCGCCGGACGTTCTCGTAAATGCCGAAACGCTCCGGCGTCAGGATCAGCGCGGCGGCGGCCATCAAAAGGCCGATGCCCGGCATTTCCGGCAAGGCCGAGCACAGCATCAACAGCGACACACCGAGCAAATTCCACTTTTCGGTGGGGGAGAACAAGATGCGGATTTGGTTTACCGGATTCAACGCTGAATTCCTGCTTGAAAAACTATATTTTAATACGTGTAACATAGTTCGAATTTCCTCAAATACAAGTTCTGCTGAAACACTATCCCGGATATTGTCCATGGTTGGGGGTTGACTTTCTTTGAAAGCGGAATATCGTATGTCAGGATGTTGTTTGACAACCGTAGCGTTCTTTGTCAGTTTTCTGCTGTTTGTTCTCAAACCAGCGGGGGCGGCGATGACGCCGCCTCTCGAATGAATTGTCAGGCGCCCAACGGGCGCAATTCCGCTTCACGGCGATCCGGCCGGGCATTCGGCTTGGAACGAAACACCAATGTCCCTCGTGTATCCCGGTTGCGCAAGCGCAACTGCCATACACTTCGGGCCATTGCCGTTCGTTCCAATTCCGAAGCCCCGGCGCGGCTCATCCGCAAATCGAAAGATTGCGAAATGAGTTTTCAAGTGACAGAGAACGTTACGGTTTCTTTCGGAAATAAGGAATGGTATGATACAGTTCGAAATGATGCCGGTCATCCGCTCCGTCGACGAGTTGGCGGGATATTGCCGTGTCAACCCGAAACTGCTGTATGCCATATCCAATCATACGCCACGTCACTACCGGACCTTCGGGATTCCAAAACGCAACGGATCGGAACGCGTCATTGAGGCCCCGAACCGATTGTTGAAACGGATTCAGCACTGGATTCAAAACAATATCCTGGCCTGTTTCAAGGCCAGTCCTTACGCCACCGCCTTCGTGCCGCGACGCAACATCCGCAGCAACGCGTTGTTTCATGTCAACCAAAAAGTCGTGCTGAACTGCGATGTCCGGAACTTTTTCCCTTCGCTGAAAAGCTCACTGGTATTCGGGCTTTTCCAGCAAACCGGCTACGCCGCCGATGTATGCATGATGTTGACCCGGCTTTGCACGCTGTATGGGCATTTGCCGCAGGGAGCCCCCACCAGCCCGGCGATTTCCAATCTGCTGCTGCTCCCGGTCGATGAGGCGTTGTCGGAATGGGGGCGTTCCCGGGAGCTTTGCTACTCGCGCTATGCCGACGATATCACCTTCTCCGGGGAGATCGATGCGGCATTGCAATTCGAAATCATCGGTAAAATCAAACGGGAACTGGCCGCCGCCGGTTTGCAATTGAACGCCGCCAAAACAAAACGGTACCATCATGGGAACCGGCAGCTGGTGACCGGGTTGGTCGTCAACAGCCAGGTCGGTGCGGCACGGGAAAAGATTCGGGAATTTCGCACCTGGATGCACTTTCTGGAGCTGAGAATCCGCCTGGGCGATTTCCAATACGACCCCGGAGAACTCGACCGCCGCCTCGGCATGGTCAGTTACTATTGCAGCGTCAACTGCAATCATCTCCAACTCAAAAAATGGCGCGAGCGGCTGCTGGAGCTGAAAGCTGATTTTTGTTAAATCTTCCGGCGCCCTTTGCCGGTGATGACGCCGGGAGCCTTGGCCAGCATGTACCGGAACAGGCCGAACAGGCGGCGGCTTTTGCGGCAGATGGTCAATGCGCGCCAGGCTTCGCCGAATTGTTTTTGCGACACCTTCGCGCGGATGTATTTGGTAAATAACGCATTCCCTATTTTCGCGTCATCCGTCTCGCCGCCGAATTTCGAAAAATATCCGAGCAGAAGGAAGTTGTCCATCATGGCGACCGACGCATTCCAGGTCTGCGAAAGCGAAGTGGCATGGCAATGCCGCGCAATCATGTTTTCCGGGAAATAATAGGTCCTGCAATTGGCGGAAACCAGAAACCAGGTAGGCGTGTCCCCCATGGAAAGGGAATAAAGGAAATGCTGGAACAGCGATTCGGCGTCCCACCTCTTGCTCAGATTCCGGATCATCGCCGAAGCCGTGGGAAAGTTGACGGCGCGCTCCTGCAGCAAGCCGTACATCTCATTGACATCGGACAAGCCGGGTTTGACCCGGGCGAGATGAAAAGGCCGGACTTTCGCGCCCGCTTCCGTCACGGTATCGCCGTTGGAGAAACACAACCCGATCGATTCATCGGCGGACATCACGTCATACTGCCGCTGCAATTTCTCCGGGTCCGTCCAAAAATCGTCCCCTTCGCAGTAGGCCACGAATTCCCCGCGGGTGCGCACATCGCAGCGGACCCGGTTCCGGCGGCACCCGACATTCCGGTCGGAAACGATCACGCGGATCGTCTCGGGGTATTTCCGCTGATATTCCAGAATGATTTTCCGGGTGTCGTCCGTCGAACAATCTTCGCCGATGATGATCTCAAACGGAAAGGAGGTCTTCTGCGCGAGAAGCGAGTCGAGGCATTTACCGACAAATTTCGCATGATTGTAGGTGATCGTATGAATGCTCACCGCCGGGTTCCGGCACAAGCGCTCCGGGTCGCTGATCTCTTCGCCGAAAAAATCGTCTTTGAAGTCCACCACGGTAAGAGCTTTTTGCCGCAGTTGGAGAAAATCGCGCATTACCCCGGCAGGCAGGGCCGGATAATCAAACTTTCTGGGAGTTTCCATATTTTCCTGCTTTTTCCAATAATTTCGTGAGCAGATGGCGCAAGTCCCCGGGAATCAGGGAGCACGCCAGGCAGATGAAGAAATAAGCCGCGCAGAACAGCGCACCGCCCGCGATCAGTTTCAAATAAGCATTGGCGAACAGGCCGATGAAGAGGTACGTCGCCCCCCCGCACAGGGCGGCGACGAAGACCGTGGGCAGGATGTCTTTCAACTGTTTGAACGTTCCGTATCCGATGAGTTTTTCGTTGAA
>JAVBSA010000022.1:0-4202 GCA_031556915.1 Victivallis sp. | reverse complement strand
AATTTGGTATTGCGGCAGCAGGAGGGAATAGAACTTCCCGGCAATCAGGCGGAGGTGTTCCGGTTTCAAGGGCTTGAAGACCAAGATCTCATGGCCGAATTTGCCGAAGCGGGCGATGAATTCCGGGCTGAATCGCTCTTTGAGTTGCATCTCCAGCGTCTGCTGGAGGCGGCGTTCGGAGAGGTGTTTGATGTTCTGGAAAACCCGCGCGCCGAGGTTGCTGGTCGCCACGATGAAGAATTTGCCGAGGTCGTAGGTCCGGTTGTTGCTGAGGGTGATGCGCGCCGCGTCGAGCTGCTGGAGCATAATCGTGAAAATGGCGGGGTGGGATTTTTCGATCTCATCGTAGAGGATGACGCCCTCGTCGCATTGTTCGAGGAACGCCCCCAGGCGGCCGGCGCTTTGGCCGCCCGGCGTTCCGATCAGGTTCATCAGGGCTTCCTCGCCGGCTTGCCGGGAAAATTCCGACATGTCGAGCTGGAGGAAATTCCGGTCCGCGCTTCCGTACATGTATTCCACCGCCGAACGGATGGATTCGGTCTTGCCGACGCCGGTCGGGCCCAGGAGGAACAACGTTCCCCGCGGACGCCCCGGGGTATTGAGGCTATACCAGCCGTATTTGAGGCAATCGCAAAGCGGCCCGATAACTTCCTCCTGCCCGATGATCCGGGAGGAGAGGAACGATTCCAGCTTGTCCGCCCTTTGCCACGGCGGGTCCATCGGTGTCATTTCAGGCTCATTTTTCACAATAATAAATTCTCCTTTGATTAAATTTGTTGTATTTTTTAAAATACAGGCTTGAACATATATGAGTGGCATGCAATATTAATACTCAAATTCGAAACCCATATCGCGCCGATTAGTATACTCCAATATTCGGCATTGTCAATCACGCAATATGCAAAGGAGGCAATAAAAACGCATTTTTAATACTCAAATACGAAACATGTAAAAGAAAGAAGGAGAACCATGCGTATAAATGGATTAGTTAAGAAAAATGGAATCATTGCGGCGATTGCGGCGTTGTTCGCTCTGCCCATGCGGGCCCAGGCCGCGGTGCAGCAGGTGACGCTGGAGGCGGGACTTGGGTACGTCGGGTACTTCATCATCGGCATGATCATGCTGACCAGCCTGATCCTGATCGGCGTCGGCGGCTACCAGATGAGCCAGGATTCCGGCAAGGGCAAGATGACCGTGGCGGCGGGGGTGCTGATCCCGGTCTTTCTGGCGGTGGTGTACTACATCTTCAAACAGGTGTTGAAGATCGACATCAACTTCCAGTCAACCCTTTGACGGACAAGCAAGCATGAACGAAATTTCAGCCCTTCACATCACCCGCAATCCGGCGCAGACCGTGGCGTCCGTCGTGAAGCTTTTCGGGTTCCGGGTTCGCGGCAACACCGTCTATGTCTTCTTTTCCGGGCTGGTCCTGGGGGTGCTCTGCGCGGTTGCGGCGTACCCTGTCCACATTCTCCTGGCGGCGTTGGCGATGATCGCGCCGCCGGTGCTGTCGGTCGTTTTCATCCGGAAGTTCGTTGTGGAAAAGCCGCGCGGCTTCTTCTGGTTCTGGCTGGATGAACGGCTGCAGGGGCGATTCCTCGCCAAACCCGGGCGGAAAGGAGATTTTTATGCGCCAATTTCCTGACGGCTACATCGTAAAGACCGAAGACCCCGCGGACAGTTTCATCGTATACGGCGAGCTGTCGCCGAAGGGATTCGCAACCAAGGGATATCGCCTGGAGATACCGAACCTCGGCAATGCCGGGAATGCGTTGAAAAACGATCTTTTCCTGCGTTTGGCGGGTTGGCTCGCGTCCCAGACGCAGGACAAACGAATCCAGATCCGGTACACCCGGGATGCGGATTACCGAAATATATTATTAAATTATAAATGGAATACGGACAATTACGCATTGGACGGCTGGAGCAAATATGCAAGGGGATATATTCACAATAATATTAACGATAAAATTAATAATTTAACCTTGCGGCGCGAATATATTGATGTATATTTCAGTCGAAAGCTCGGAACATTTTTGAAGAATGGGTTCATTCCGGAATCAAACAAAGAACGGGCTGCTTTTGAGAGGGAGGTCGTTGCCGCGTTCACTGGGGATATGTCTGATTTGGGGGCTTTTTTGGCACTTCCCGTCAAGTCTTTGTCGAATACCGATCTGTTCCGGGAATTTTACCGCGCGGTAAACAAGTCCGCGCTCGACCTCGATGTCGATTACGGGGCGATGTATGAATGCCGGCTGGCGGAGATTTATTCCTGCGACTATTCCGGCGTCACCTCCGAAGAATCCGGCCATGCCTCCTTCAAGTCTGACGGCTATTACCACAATATCTTCACGCTCCGCGACTTCCCGAAGACGGACCTGGTTCCGTTTTACGGCGGGAAACTGCTCGACAACGCACTGCAAAACCTGACGATCGCGGTCAACATCGAACCGCAGGACGTCGAAAAGACCATCGAGGAGAAGCAGAAGCACTGGAAGCGCGTCCGCGCCGATTTGCTGGAGGAGGAGAGCGAAGTCGCGGCGACCGCCGGGTTGGACGAGCTGACCAGCCACATCTACCGGCTCGGCAAAGGCGAGGATTTCCCGCTGAAAATCGAATACGTCGTCCACACCTGGAACCGCGACCTTGCGGAGCTCCAGAGCGATTCGACGATCTTGAAGCAGGCGGCGACCTCCATGTTCACCAGCCTCGACGCCTACAACCTCGGACTGCAGAGCCTCCACAATTTCACCAAGACCCTGCCGGGGTATCTCTATTACCCGCGCCGGGACGCGGTATTGGACTGCATGCACCGCCCGCTGGCGGCGATCCTGCCGTTTTCCAGTTCGTTCGTGGGGAAAGGCGAGGAGGGCAACATCCTCTTTGAGGGCGATCACGGCAATCTGATGACCTTCTCCTTCTTCGACGGTTCGACGCCGCAGCATACGCTGTGCCTGGGGCAGACCGGTTCCGGGAAGTCGGTGAACTTCGTGTCGATCCTCTCGCAGAGCTTCTACGAATTCTCGAAGGTCGTCATCATCGAGGAAGGGGGCAGTTATTTCAATCTGACCCGGATTTACGGCGACGAGGCGCAGTACATCGTGATCGACCCGAGCGCGAACCTGACGCTCAATTATTTCGATACGGGCGGGCTTCCGCTGACTCCGGCGCAGATCGAATTCGCCACAACCTTCCTGGTGGCGATGTGCGGCGAAAGTTCCGACCTCGAAAAAATCCAGGACCGGGCGGCGATCATAACACCCTATGTTGTGGCGGTGTACACCGACGCCTACAGCCAGTGGCGAAGCAAGCACCGGAAGGAGTTGGAGCTTGCCGCCCGGATGAGCCTCACCATAGACGCGATCATCCCGAAACTGCCGCCGGACCGGAATACGGCGCAGGACGCCTTTTTCGAGCTCCGCGACATCCTCGCCAAACCCGGGGAGGAACTCGAAGGCTTCGAGCGCGAGGTCTTCGCGCACTATCAGTCGTGGACAATTCAGGAGATCAACAACTATCTCATCGACGACCCGGAGCTGCTGCGAAACATCGCGTACTCTTTTATGAAAGGAGGCGATATGCCGTACCACAGCCAGTTGGTCGAGGCGGTCCGGGAAACCACCCTCTCCAATTTGGAGAAGTCGGAAACCAACCGGATCGCGGCACGGCTGGCGGTCTATTCGACCGAGTCCGGGAAAGGCTGCCTCTTCGACGGGGAAACGACGATCGACTTGACCAAACGGTGGATTCACATCGAACTCGGCAAGATGGCGCAGTCCGGTAACGCCCTGAAGAACCTGGTCGGCATCGCGATCAACAATCTGGTGAAAAACCAGATCGTCAACATGCCGCGGTCGCTCAAGAAGCTCTATCTTTTTGAAGAAGCCTCCCGGTTCCTGATGATCCCCGGCGCGGCGGAGATCATGAAGCAGAGCTACGCACAGTTCCGCAAGTTTTCCTGCTGCGCCGTGACGATTACGCAGTCCATCGCCCAGATGGCGCAGTCCGGCGTCGGGCAAATCATCATGACCCAGAGCAAGATGTTTTTGTTCCTCAAAAACACCGATTCGGCGGAACTCGACCTGATCGGCAACTACATCGCCCTCTCGGACGAGGCGAAGCGGAAAATCATGGAGTTTCCGGCGCCGGAACACCTCCCGGCCGGGAAGCGGTTCTCCAGTTTTCTCCTCTACGCCCAGCGC
>JAVBSA010000534.1:0-7348 GCA_031556915.1 Victivallis sp. | reverse complement strand
GCGCTGGTGAGCGACATGCTGCCGTTGGAGTTGTAAATCGCGCCGCCGCTGCCGGCCGAATTGTTGGTATAGCTGCCGCCGGTCTGGGTCAGGCTGTTGCCTGCGAAGTAAACCGCGCCGCCGCGGGAAACCGTTTGGTTGCCGGTAAAGTCGACGTTGTTGAGCGTCAGATTCCCCGCGCTGTTGCGGATCGCGCCACCATGTGGGATGGCGTAATTGCCGGTGAAACCGCCGCCGGTCAGCTCCACGCTGCCTTCGTTGTAAATCGCACCGCCGAGGCCGGCCGAATTGGCGCTGAAAACGGCGCCGGAGAGGGTCATGATTCCGCCTGAGGCGTTGTAAATCGCGCCGCCAACCTCTGTAGCGGAGTTGCCGGTGAAACCGGCGGAACTGAAGTTGGCTTCCCCCGCATTCCAGACCGCGCCGCCGTCGCCGGTGTAGCGCGGTAAATAGGAGAGGTCTATATTGTTATAGGAGCTGCTTTCGCCCGCGTTGATGACCAGTCGCGTCGGCAGGGCATAGCGGGCAAGCCCCTCGCCGTCGTGGGTGAGGCCGAAAACGATATGCTCCACCTCGTGGGCAATGGTGGAGACAAGGGCCTCCGTCGAAGCGGAGCCGTCGAGATTGACGAAGGCGTTGTCGTTGCGATTTCGGTTGTCAAGGTCGATGGTTTCGGCGAGGCCGGCATAGTCGAACGCGTCGGTTCTGCCGATGAAAACGGTCGAATAATCGCCGGCAAGGGGGCGTTCCAGAACAAATTCCACCTCTCGCCCGGCAAAAATGGCATTCAGCGCGGCCGCGATCTCCGCCGCCCGCCCGCCGGAAATCCCCGAGGGATTCACCGTAACTTGTTCCAGCTGGAGAAGTTCACCGCGAAACGCAGTCACTTCACCGTCAAAATCGAGATAAATGACCTGGGTTCCGCCGAGCTTGCTCATGGCTCCTCCGTATATGGATTGTTTTCAAGGGGTTCCTGACGATAATATAATATAGGCAAAAATGTTTTTCAAGTAACGAAAAAAAAAGCGGTCTCTTCGCAAAGCTTTTTGTCGGACTCGTCGGACCAATACTCTTCATTTAAAAGAACCACGAAATACACGAAATACACGAAAAAAAATCAAAACGAAATTTTTCCCTCTCCCCTTTCGTGTTTTTCGTGTATTTCGTGGTCAAAAAATGGCATTACCTGTTAAGTGAAGAGCATTGGACTCGTCGGACTTGTCGGACATGTCCCTTAAGCGTCAGTCGTAGAAGGGGCTTTGCGGATGCGGCAGCGCAAAGCAGTTGTTAGCCCCTCGGCGAAACAACTGAGGGATTTCGGAAAAGCCGATTTGAGCCTACCTGGGCTGCGGCAGCAGCGCCGGGTCGGGCGGGACGTTCATCAGCCGCAGCACGCGGGTGCAGACGCGCTGGAAGGTCGGGGCGGCCACCGTGGCCGCGTAATAGCTGCCCTGCGGCTCATCCACCGTCACCAGCATCACCAGCTTGGCGTCGTGCGCCGGGACGAAGCCGACGAAGCTCGAGAAGTATTTGCCGGGAGCGTAACCGATCCCCTGAACGTGCTTGCGGCTGGTGCCGGTTTTGCCCGCGACTTCATAGCCCGGAATCGCCGCCTTGACCGCGGTTCCGCCCGGTTTGGTCACCTGGATCATCATGTCCACCAGCTGCCTGTGAGCTTCGGGGCGGTCGAAGAGCTGGATGGGTTCCCGGACAGGGACCCGTTCCACCGTGCCGGTTTCCGGATCCTCGAACCGGTCCACCAGCCGGAGTTCCTGCGGCAGTTTGCCGTTGTTGGCGAGCGCGCAATAGGCGCGGATCATCTGGAGCGGCGTCACGCGGACGGCATAGCCGATCGGGAAACGGGTGATCGAGAGCCCGTCCCAGTAGCGGCTGCCGGGGCGCGGCACGAATCCCGACGTCTCCGTGCGGAAGGGCAGGCGGGTCTTTTCGCCGAACCCGAACATTCTGAGCGCCCGGTAAACCCGGTCGTTGCCGAGTTCGAGCGCGATTTTCGCGGTGCCGATGTTGCTCGATTTCTGAATGACCCCCGCCACGGTAAGCTTGTCGTAGGGGTGCGAATCGCGCAGCGGCTTGTTGAGGTACATCCAGGTCCCGTGTTCGCAGTTGATCTCGGTCGTGGGGGTGACGACGCCCCAATCCAGCGCCTTGCCGATGCTGAAGGGCTTGATGATCGAACCGGGTTCGAGGCTGTCTTCCGCAATCCGGGTGCGCCCGGCTTCGTCGGTGTAGGTGGAGCGGTCGTTGGGGTTGAAGGTCGGCCGCTGCGCGAGCGCGAGGATATTGCCGGTTTTGGGGTCGGCGATGGCGGCGTAGACGGTTTTGGCTTTCCATTCGGCGAAGGTTTTATCGAGCTCTTCCTCCAGGATCGCCTGGATGGGTTCGCTGATGGTCAAATAGATGTTGCGCCCGTCGCGGCAGTCGGTCGAGATGTGGGTGCCGTAAAGGAGGGGGCGGCCCTGGCGGTCTTTTTCGTAGGTGACTTCACCGGCCTGCGCGGTCATCTGTTCATCGAAGAATTTTTCGAGGCCGCTCTGTGCGACGTCGCTCTCTTCGACCAGGTTGGTGAAGCCGAGCACGTTGGAGAGCATCGTCCCTTTGGGATAGGTGCGCATGTAGGAGTCGGCGTAAAAAAGGCCGGGCAGCTTATTGAGCTTGGCCGCTTCCCGGACCTGGGCCGCCTTTTCCATCGAAACGCCGCGGGCGATGGGAATATACCGGTTGGGAACGATCACCGGTTTCCCCTCTTCATCGAGCTCGACTTCGCCCGCTTCGTTCTTTTTGGTGCGTTCGGGGGCGAGCCTGTCGTAATATTCCTGATAGCTCCGCTCGGGGAATTCCATCGAGAGCAGCACGGCGAGCCGCCGGCGCATGCTTTCCTCTTTGAGCGGCGCGGGTTTCTTGGGGTTTTTGAGGTGCGAGGGATCGGCCGTCACGGTTACGCAGGGGCTGTTGCTCACCAGGAGCCGCCCGTTGACGTCGAAAATTTCACCCCGCTTGCCGAAGGTCTGGCGCGAGGTGACGTAACGTTCCTTGGCGTATTCCAGATAATAATCGTGGTTTGCCACCTGAACGAAATAAAGACGCACCGCCAAAGCGACAACAACCGGAATCAGCAGGAGCGCGCTCCATTTGAGCCGGGTTCGGATCTTATCGTTGGTGCTTTTGACGCACATTTAATTACGCGCCGGCCGGTTGACCGCCCTGCGGGGAACCGGCGGGGCGGCGACGTTGACCTGGGCCGTTTCCAGCGGAATGCCCGCCGCCATCTGCGGGGTGAGCAACGCCATTTTCGCCACCTGGCCGGGGGCAGGTTCGCGCAAACCGAGGTTGAAACGCACAATCATGCCGCGGATATGCGGCCAGGCCGAATACTGCTCCTTGCGGATGCGCTGTTGGGCGATCTCCCGTTCGGTGCGCTCGATCTGCTGCTTGGTGGTGCTGATGGCGCGCTCGGTCTCGGAGATCTTCTGGTTAAGATAGATGTAGATGTTGAGAACCATGCCGATGGCCCCGAGGACGCAGGCGAATTTCAGCACCGCGGCCAGCTTGACGCCGAGCGTGGAGGCGGCGCTCTTCGAGTGCTTGCGCTGCTTCTTCAATTTTCCGGGCTGAATATTCATTGTTTTCTCCTTGCTATCGATCAAATTTTTTTCGTCAGATCCGTTCCGCCGCGCGCAGTTTCGCCGGGGCGCTGCGACGGTTTTCCTTGAGCTCGTCCGCTTTGGCGGTGACTGCTTTGCGGCTTACGACCTTCAGGGTCGGGACTTTGTTGCAGATGCAGACCGGCAACCCGGGCGGGCAGACGCATTCCGCGGCTTCGTCCCGGAAAAAGTTCTTCACAATCCGGTCTTCGAGAGAATGGAAGCTGATGACTGCGATCCTGCCGCCTTTTGCCAGCAACTCCACCGCGTCGGGCAGCACCCGTTCCAATTCGCCCAATTCATCGTTCACCGCGACCCGCAGCGCCTGGAAAACCAGCGTCGGCGCGGGGAGGACTCCCGGCTTCGTCCGGCCGAGGACTTCGTCGCAAAGCGCCACGAGATCGCCGGTCGTGGCGAACGGCGCCGTCTCACGTTTCGCCACTACCGCCGCCGCAAGTTTGCGCGATTTGGCCACTTCGCCGTATTCGCGGAAAATCCGTTCGAGTTCCCGTTCCGCCGCCGTATTCAGGAGGCGGCTGGCCGTCAGCGTGCTTCTCTGGTCCATGCGCATATCGAGCGGACCGTCGGCCCGCCAGGAGAAACCGCGTTCGATCTTATCCAGCTGCGGGGAGGAGACGCCGATGTCGAGCAGAATTCCATCCACCGTTTCCCAGCCGTGTTCCCTGGCGATCCGTTTCATTTCGGAGTAGCAGCCGCGAACCAATGTCACCCTGCCGCCCGCAAAAGCGAGCGTTTCTTTGGCCTTGGCCAACGCCGCGTTGTCGCGATCGATGCCGAGCAGTTCGAGCTGCGGATATTTCTTGAGCAAGCTCGCGCTGTGGCCGCCGCCGCCGACGGTGCCGTCGATCAGGCGGGCGGAACGGTCCGCCGGGAAGGTGAGATATTCCTCGACCTCCCGCCGCAGAACCGGCACATGTACGAAATCACTGCTCATTTTTTTTCACTTCGTTTTTTTGTTGACCGCATCGGCGATGATCGACGCGATGCTGTCGTTCTCTTCCCCCGCCGCTTACAGTTAGGCGAAGGTGTCGAGCGTTTCGTCATTGGTGGGCGACTGCCAGTTTTCCGGAGCCATCAACTGAATGTGGTTGATGCCGCCGATCAATTTCAGCATGTTCGTCACCCCGATTTCATCGAGCTTTTTCCGGTCGAGCGCGACGCGGCCCTGTTTGTCGCAGCGGCACTCGCGCGCGCTTGCGCCCACCTTGGCGAGCGCAAGCTGCAGCTTCGGGTTCGTGATCGATTTTTTCGCCATACTGTCAAAAAAATCACGAAACCGCTGAACCGGAATCAGCTGCAGCGTATTTCCGCGCGCGGGACTCATGACCAATTCGGTCAAGCCGTCCGCGCTGCGCCAGGAACTCGGGAGCGTGACGCGGCACTGCGGGTCCAACGCATGGTCGAACTCGCCGAGAAACATTCCCTGAAATGCGGAATTTTCTGCCAGTGCCATCCTAATTGCTCCTAAGTATTCCTTTTCACTCCTAGTTTACCACAAAATATCCTTTTTACAACTATGAATTGAAAAAAAAATGAATTTTCTTGCAAAAAAGTCATTGATCGGGATGAAGTTGTGTTGGCAATCCAAAGTTCGGCGTGTATTTTCAGGAAACGAAAGGAAATGCGATGACGGAAAAGACGGGGCGGCGGAAGGATTGGAAATTCACTTTGCAGCGGATTGCGCCGCTGGTTCTGCTGGGGGGATTTCTCGTTTTTTATACCTGGCTGCTTTTGACCTACTTCGTTCCGGTGACGGGGGGAGTCGACCAGAACGGTTATCACACCTGCGGGCGGATGTTCAACCTTGAGGGGGTCTTTTACCAGAAAACCGTCGACGACCTTCAATACGTCGGTCATATGTGGGTGGTCAACGAACGGGGTGAGTTTTACCCGAAGTATCCTCCTTTTTACCCCTTTTTGTCGGCGGCGATGAATGGGTTGCTCGGGCCGGGCGGCGGATTTTACGCCACCATCTGGGGAGCGATCCTGGCTGCCGGGGGGATGTATGTGCTGGCGCGTTTCTGGATGGGGCGCTATTATGCGCTTGCGGCGGCGGCGTTGCTCGGGTTGTCGCCGGTGTTTGCGACGCTGGCGATCAGCAAAAACTCCCACACGCCGAGCGTGGCGTTCCTGGTCTGGGGGATGGCGGCTTTTCTACAGGGGGCGACGCACCGCAAGAGCCATTGGAATTTGCTCTGGACAATGCTGGGGGGCCTCTTAATCGGGTACACGGTGGGGATCCGTTACACCGATTTCCTGATGATTTTCGTGCCGGCCGCCTACGCGTTGCTGCTGATTCCGGGGCGGTGGAAATGGAAAACGCTTTGTTCGCTCGGACTCGGGGCGGCGATTCCTTACGCCGCTCTCGCGCTGTTTCACTGGCAGGCTTACGGGGCGCCGTGGCGGAGCGGCTACAGTTTGACTTCGGAATCGAGCGCGTTTGCTCCCGAGTTCATGTTTGAAAACCTGCTGATCTACCTGCCGGAATTCTTTCTTCTGGTGATCGGCCCGGTGGGAATTTTTGCTTTGCTGCTATGGCATTTTCACTGGAAACGGGCGGCGTTCTGGTGTGTCTGGCTGCTGCCGACCTTTCTGCTTTACCTTGCTTACTACTGGGCGCCCGACGGGGAGAGCACCGGGGCGATGCGTTTCCTGATGCCGCTGTTGCCGGCGTTGATCGTGCTTTCGCTGTTGTCTTTGCGGCGAATCCGTTTCCGGCTGGGGAGCCGGGCGGCGGTGGCGGTCACCTTTGTCTTCCTGATCGCGCTCCAGGGGGTATGGAGCTGGACGCGGATTACGCGGATGATGGAACCGCGCGCGGTGAACGATCTGCAACGCCAGGTCCAGGTGGAGAATGCGATTGCGAAGATTCCGGAAGGGGCGGTGGTGATTGCCGATTCCGGGCTTTTGAACGAGCTGGATTTTGAGCGGCGATGGCAGTTGTACCCCACTTATCTTTTGAACCCGCGCGAGGTGGACAAGGTGGTGGAGCGTTCGCTGGGGGCGCAAGCCGCCGGGTTGCAGAAGGTGCGTGCCGAGGCTTTGAAAAAAGCGTTGGGCGGGAAAAATTACGGGGAGCTTCATGCCTATATCCGCGACTTTTTCGAAGCGAAGCAAAAGGAGGGGCGCGAGGTTTACTTTTACGGTCGCCCGCATGAGGTGAATCAGTTCAAGCGTATTTTCTACCGTTATTTCGAGTTGGAGAGTGCGGGTATGGTGGCGGGAACCCGCCCGCGCTATCTGCTGCGCGACGTGAAACCCGAGGCGAGCCGTTACCGTGCGAAGGCGGAACCGGTGGCGCTGCCGGTGTATGAGATCGTGAAACTGGGGGCAAGGCGGAAGAAGACGTTGCCGGCGGCCGATGCGGAGTCGCAGATGATTGTGGAACGGAACGAGCTGTGGAGCCGGGTGAACCCAAGTGCGGATCCCGAGGTGAGGCGTGATTTGGAAAGGCTGGATACGATTCGCGAGGAGATTCTTAACCTGCGCCGTGCGATAGCGGCGGAGAAGGCGAAAAAGAAGAAGTAGGGGAGGCAAAGCCGACCGGGTCCAGGGCCTTTCGGCCTTGGCGAGGATTCTCAAGGGCGAGTAGCCCTTGAGTGGAGTTTGAGGCAAAGCCTCAAGCTATCTCGCGTGCCGGTCTTTTCGACTTGATCAGGTCGAAA
>JAVBSA010000346.1:0-3052 GCA_031556915.1 Victivallis sp. | reverse complement strand
AATCGTTCAGCAGCGCTGCGCCGTAGGATTCTTCGGAGAGGTCGGCGTACAGCTGGCCGCACACCTCGAAACGGGCGGCGTCCCAGCTGGTGTTGCGATGGGTCGAACGCTTCACGGTTCCGTACTGGATGTCGAACGAAGCCTCTTCGGTGAAAATCGCGGTCGGGAAGGCGACGCGGAGCATCTTGCGCTCCTCCTTCCAATCCGCCTCCGTCACGAAGTCGAGCCGCTTGCTGTCCGCCGCCAGGCTGACCGTCTGCTTCAACGCGGAGTTGCCGATGCCGAGGCGGAACTCGATCGAAGAACGCACCGCGCCGTACCGGCAGCGCGCCGGCTGCGTCGAAACGGCGTTGGCGCAGGGTTGTTCCTCGTAAAAGATTTCAATGTCCCAGGCCTCATGGTTGTTGGCGCGGTCGACGTAAAGCGTGAAACAGTTCCCCGCTCCGCCCGCCGGAAGCACCTCGCGGTTTGCCTCTTTGTCGAAGGCGCGGACCAATTTGCCGTCGGCGTCGAATTCATAGCGGATGAGTTCATTTTCCAGCACAAGCTCTCTGGCTTCCGCCGTGCCGGCGGCTTTCTCTTTGCCCTTGAACAACGTCGTCACGCTGTTGGCGGGGAGGCGTATTCCGGCGACAGCCCCGTTCTCTTCCATCTGAACCGGGAGCGGATTGCCGGAGGCGTCGCAGGCGCTCTCCCACCCTGCGGGGAGCGGAACAATTTCTCTCTGCCCGACCGAAAGCGAGTTGACCAGGGTCATGGCGTCCCCGTTCCGGTTGCCGAGCTTTTCGGCGGCGCGGGCGATCAACGCGTCGCAGACTCCAAGCGCTTCGGCGTGTTCCCGTTCGGTATCCTCATAGACTTTGCGGATGGAGGAGCCGGGGATGATGTCGTGAAACTGATTGATGAGAAGCGTTTTCCATATTTTGTCCAATTCCTTCGCCGGATACTCAGTCAGGTCCGCGAGCGAGCAGATGAATTCCGCCGTCGCAAGGCGCTGTTCCAGGAAACGGTTGTTGCGCTTGGTCCGCGCCTGAACCGTCAGGGTACCGCGGTGAAGTTCCAGGTAAAGTTCGCCCCGCCAGTCGGGAAGTCGATTTTTCTGTTTCGCGATCCGATCGAAAAAACGGTCGGCGCGGTCGAATTTTACCTTGGGAACCCCCTCGAGGTCGGCGACCCGGAGCGCGCGTTCGACATATTCCTCCTTGGGCCCGCCGCCGCCGTCGCCGATGCCGTAAAGACTCATGAATTCGTCGAGGATGCAATTTTCATTGAACTTGACCTCCGCCGGAACAAGCTCGCGCGGCACCACGGAAGCATTGTACGTGTCCTCCGGCGGGAAGTGGGTCAGGACATCGCTGCCGTCGATCCCGTACCAGTTGAAGGTGTGATAGGGAAATTTGTTGCTCCAGCTCCACGAAATCTTCTGAGTGAGAAAATAGTCGCACCCCGCCTTGCGGATGATCTGAGGCATCGCGGCGGAATAACCGAACACGTCGGGAATCCAGAGATTCTTCACGTCCACCCCGAACTCGTCCATATAGAAGTTCTTGCCGTAAAGGAACTGGCGGACCATGGATTCGCCGGAAATCAAATTGCAGTCCGCCTCGACCCACATGCCGCCCTGGAGCTCCCAGCGCCCCTCTTTGACTGCCGCCTTGATTTTGACATACAGCTCCGGATAATGCTCCTTCACAAACGCATAATGCTGCGGAGCCGAAGCGCCGAACACGTAGTCCGGGTAACGCTCCAGCATATGAAGCTGGCTGGCAAACGTCCGTGCACATTTGCGGATGCTTTCCCGCACCGGCCAGAGCCAGCCCGTGTCGATGTGCGCATGACCCACCGCACAGGCAGTCATGGCGCTCGCTTGCGCCGGAGCCGACAAAACCTTTTTCAGCGCCTCACGCGCCTCGCCCGCCCGGGTCGGAGTCTCCGCGAAACGGTTGGCCGCATCGTTCAGCGCCATCACAATCAGATCGCCCCGTCTGCTGCGTTTCGGCAGCATATTCACCAGATCCAGCAGAATTTCGAAATCAAGGCGCAAATGCCAGAGATCAAGGTTGAACAAACCGAACTCCAACCGTTTCACCTCGCCTTTGTAGTCCCCGTAAGGATACAGCGTGCGAAGCGAAGGCTCATTGTCCTGAATCATCCCGAACAACCCGTTGGCGGCGGCCTCCACCCAGAATTCCAGCTTCTCCCCGCCCTTCACCAGATCCGGCAGCTGATAAATCTCCTTGCGGTAATTCTCCCCGTAAACAGAACCGCCGGAAAGACCGTAATAAGGCACCCCCGCACCATCGAAAATCAAAGCCTCCCCACCGAAATCAAGACCCAAAGCAACCGGTTTCCCCGCCCACTCCACCGGAATCTCTCCCGTCAGGCGAAACCACGCGCTGTCCCACGCCTCTCCCCACTTCTCACCCTTGGAAATCGGCAGATATTCACCGCTTAACCGGTCCGCATAAGGCACCGGCTCCGCCGAACAGCGAAACTCCGCCGTAAAAGGCACAGTCTCAAAGAAAAATTCAGTCGCAAGCCGTTTGTAAAAATGACGCGCGCGATCAAGATAAAGATCATATTCCCGTTGCTGCATAAAAAAATCCTTCAAAATAATACAACCGGTTGTATTTTATCTAAAGTAATTCCTCTTTTCCGGAATACAAGGCAATACCCCAAATTTCACGATCATTCCCCGTGGGACTTGAGGCTCTGCCTCGCTACTCCGCCAAAGGAGGCGCTTCGCCCTCCTCTGGACACCTCCAGACCGGCAAGGTGCCGGCGCCGACGCATTTTTTCCTGCGGAAAAAATGCTGACAGGTTTTTGGGGCATAAAAGTGGGTTGGTACCCTGGAAGCGTGAGGGGTGTATGAGCGGTGGGCTGGTTCCGCGTCGGCTTTAAGAGCGCGGCGTGGGCGGACCTACCTCCCATTCCCCAAAAAGTACCCCGCCTTCGCCACGGGCTCGGCCTTTTGCTTCGCAAAAGCAAGGGGGCACTTTCCGGGGGCCCCGCTCTCCGGCAGTCCGTGCGCCGCTTCGCGTCGTACTCCCG
>JAVBSA010000112.1:0-5270 GCA_031556915.1 Victivallis sp. | reverse complement strand
TTTTTTTGTTTATATATATAATAAAACGGCGCCCCGGCTCTTTCGAAGGGTGCGAAACATGTGGAACTGTTTATAGATGCCAAAAGAGATCACGGTTCTGACGATCGACGTCGGCAGCGATAACCTGAAGATGGCGGAGTTTGTATTTCCGTCGGGCGGGGGGATCATGCTGCGGAAATTCGGGGTCCGCAAACTGGAGGAGAAGGAAGGCGATTCGTCCGCGTTCTCCCAGGTTTACCATGAAATGCTGACCAGCTACAATTTCACCGCGAAACAGGTGCGGCTGTCGCTTTCCGGGCAATCCTCCCTTCCCCGGTTGAGCAAGCTGCCCCCGCTCCTCGGCAATAAGAGCGCCATTGCGAAAATCGTGGAATATGAAGCCCGCCAGGCCATTCCCTACGCAATGAGCGAGGTCGTGTGGGACTATCAGCTGATCCGCCACGCCTGGCAGGATCAGCGCAATGAAACCCTGGAAGACGGGAGCACGATTGAGATTGCCGAAGACCACGAAGAATACGAAGCGCTTTTCGTCGCGGTCAAGAACGAGCAGATCGTCCGTTACACCGATGTGATTGAAGACTCCGGCAGGAGCGTCATTTCGGTTGAAATCGCGCCGGTCGCGCTTTTCAACGCGGCCCGGGCGACCCAATGCCGCGAAAACGAGTGCACGCTGATCCTGAATATCGGCGGTCACGGTTCGAGCCTGATTCTGGCGGATGAAAACCGCGTGTTCCTGCGCCCGATTCCGATCGGCGGCGACACCATCACCCAACAGATTTCCAAAGAGTTCGGCATGAACTACCAGGATGCCGAAGAACTGAAGCATCGCCACGGCTTCGTGGCCCTGGGCGGCGCCTATGAGGAGCCGGAATCCGAAGTGGCCGCGACCATTTCCAAAATCGCGCGTAACGTGATGACCCGCCTCCATAAGGAAGTGATGATTTCCATCAACGTCTGGCGGAGCCAGCACGGCGGCCGTCAACCGGCCCGGATCCTTCTTGCCGGCGGCGGCTCCACCATGCCGTACATCACCGACTTTTTCCAGGAAAAGATGCGCATGCCGGTGGAATATCTGAATACATTCGGCGCCATTACGCTGGCGGACGAGGTCGACAAAGAGGGGCTCCAGGCGGTTGCGCCGATGTTCCAGGAATTGATCGGCATGAGTTTGCGCAACGTGACGCGGTGCCCGGTCAATATTTCGCTGATCCCCCCTTCGATCCGCAACCAGTGGGAGCTGAACAAGAAGAAGCCCTACTTCTACGTGTCGGCGGCCGCGATTCTGCTCTGCCTCGCGATTTTCGGATTCGGCATCAACAAGAGACACGAGTTCGACAAGCAGCGCGTGGAACGGGTGAAAATCGAGGTCGACAAGACCAACCAGATGGTCCGCCAGGTGGATGGGCAGATGACGCAGATGCGTTCCGCCCAGAGCGCGCTGGAGGAAGCCGAAGGATTTCTGCGCGACCGCAACAAGTGGACGAGCATGCTCAATGAACTGGAAACGCGGATGCCCGATTCGATGTGGCTGATCAAGCTGGTCGGCGAGGGTGACGTAGCGGTAAAAGAAGAGTCGTCTCCCGGCGGCGGCGGCATGGGATTCCTGGACACTCCTTTCGCTCCCGGCGGCGGCGCCGGTGCCGGTGCAACTGCAGTCGTGCTTGAGACGCCCCCCGTGCAAATCACCGAAGTAAAAGAACTCCGCCTGGTCGGTTACACCCTGATTACCGACAAAAACCTTCTGGAACGTGAATTCCAGAACCGTTTGAAGGATTCCACATTCTTCGACGGCGGGCCCGAAGGTTCGACCCTGGTCAAGTATACGCCGGAAACCGGATCGCTCAATATGACCGCGTTTGAAATGCGGGTCAAGCTTAAAACGCCGATTAAGAAATAAGACGGAGAACGACAGTGAAACGCTTTTTGAAAAAAAATATGGTTCTGATCGTCGTTCTCGGCATCTCGCTGGCGGCGGCATTGGCACTCCTGGTCTGGACGGCCATGGAATACATTCAGATGGCCAGATACATGAACGAGACGGCCCGGCTCCGCAAAGAGATCGAAACGTTGATCAAGAAAACACCGGCCCCCGTTGCCGACAACGTTCCGCTGATCGAGAGCGACAAGCGGAATTTCCAGGCGGCGGCGGAAAAAATGCGCAGACGCTTCGGTCACCCCATGGATATCGCACTGAGGCAATTTGCCGAGAAGCTGACGACAACCGACAATCAGCCCCTGACGCTTGAGGAGTTCAAGAAGAAATTCTTCGAAAACTGGAGCAACGACAAGACGACCGCCGACCAGGGGGTTGACTACTTGACATTCCAGCGCAACTTCCGGAATTGGACGACGGCGATGAATATTTTCCGCCAGGTGGCCGCCCAGGCGACTGCGGAGCCGATTACCGATGCCAATGTCGATGAAATCTTTCTGGCCGCCATCGGCGTGCCGCGCAAGCTGGCCGGCAAACAGGAGAATTTGCTCCGTTTCATGTTTGACTTCCGGGCCAAACTTCTGGAAATCTGCAAGGGCAAAGTCGAGTTCGATCATCTTGAAGCGAAAAACTTCTCATTCCAGTTTACGCCGGGAACCCAGCAGACAAGCTATCTGCCGGAGGATTACGCGATGATCACCCGCAACTGGGAAATTCTGGGCGACATCGTCAAGCGGAGCGCTTCTTCCGGAATCAGCAGCTTCGTCTCTTTCCACCACCGGGCGATCCAGCCGGAGACGGTCGGTTCTTTCCAGACCTTCCATTTTTCAATCGAAGTGACCGGTACTTTGGAGAGTATCCGGAATATGGCGACCACCCTGGACAAGGCGATTCTGGACAACCGGGTGTACATCGTCCGGAGCATTTTCCTCTATCAGGACCACGATGAAGCCCAGAAGCTGGTTGCGCCCGCGGCGCTGCCCGGTTTCGAAAATGAAGGCGTGCCGCAGCAGCCGCATATGGAAGCGCCCACTCTCAGGGGAGGCTTCAGGGGTCGCGGCGGCCGGCGGCCGGATATGATGGTGCAGCAGCCCCAGGAACTCACCCAGGAAGAATTGATCCGCAAGGCGGAAGAAGAACGCAAAGCGGAAGAGGAAGCGCAGAAAAACCTGCCTTATTACGAGCGGACCGGTTACGGAAAGACCCTGGCCGGCGGAAAGAAGGGTTGCCGTGCGATCATCGATGTGCAATATGTAATGGAAGCCGGCAATTGAGGGAAGGCGGAGGTTCATTTTGGAATTTTTAAAGAAAAATTATGAAAAGCTGATCCTGTTGGTGCTGCTGGTTATTTCCATCGCATCCATGTTTCACGTTTTGAATATCATCAAACAGACCAGCGAAGTCAAGGACAGCGACCTCAAGATTCCGACCAAAGAGGCGGACTACAAGAACAGGGCGCTCGACGACCCCGTTTTCGATGTCGACAAGACTCTGTTGAAAACGGCTCTGGTCTGGGTTAATCCCGGCGCCCGGAACGAGAAAGACAAAAACTACTACTCCGACCTCACGGTCATGTATGCGATCGTGCGTTGTCCGCACTGCGGAAAATTGATTCCGCGCTACTTTATGGAAGAAAAACTGATCTGCCCCCTGTGCAAAAAGGACGAACCGTTCGTCAAGCCGCCGGAGCCGAAAGGCCCCGAAGCCATCTGGCCGGTCATCACTCCGGACGATCGTGACGGAGACGGCATTCCGGACGCCTGGGAAATTGAGAACGGCCTGAATCCCGACAATCCCTACGACTCCTTCTACGATCCGGATGGGGACGGGTTCTCCAACCTGTACGAATATCTTCAGGGAACCAACCCCAGAAACGCCCGCAGCCGGCCCATGCTCTGGCGCAGGCTCCGCGTTGTGCAACTGGGCAAAGTGGAGTTGAACTTCAAGTTCAAGGGGCTCAATGTGGTCGACGAAAACGATCCTTCCCAGTGGGAAGTGATTTTCACCAATGACCGCGGCATGGGTGACTTCACCCAGATCGGCGGCATTGTGGAAATCGACGGCAAATCGTTCAAAATTCTCAAGGTGGAGCGCAAGAAAGAGGGCGATGAAGATAAATCCGTGCTCTTCCTGAAGGAGGAAGATGGGCCTTTGACGCTGGAAGTTGTGCGCGAGGCGCCGGTGATGTCGTTCGAAGACAAAGCCGTCATGATTGATACCAGGGGGCCGAGTCTGACCACCAGGATTGTGGCGAAAGTGGGTGAAACCTTTACGATCGGCGACCGCGCCACAGGCCGCGAAGGATATACGGTGAAGGAATTCAAACGCGATCCGCATGCCGTCGTGCTTCAGGATCCCAATTTCATGCCGGGCGACGAAGGCGATCCGACGCTGGACAAGCTGGATCTCCGCAAAAAGCCGCCGGTTCAGACGCGGATGGTGGTGACGACGTTAGGAGCGATTCCGGAAACTCAGAAAGTACAACCACCCCGGCCGGAAGACACGAACCGCTCCGAGTTCGGCCCGGAGATTCCCCAGCGGCGCCCCTCCGGCCGGTAAACATTTGAAAATAAACAATTATCAATATGATTCGATGATCAAATCAAGGTAGAGAACAAGCATGGAAATCACAAACCGAAAGCTGTTATCGCGGAGAGTGGCACTTCTCTCTTTCGCTCTGGTTGTTTCGGGGCTTCCGGGGGTTTACGCCGCGGAGCAGGTCGCGGAACAGGCCGCGGAAACCGGCCAGGCGATTATTCCCGGGGGATTGAGCTTTGAGGAATAACAGGCGCGTAAAGCGAAGTTTGCGGAACAGGATGCAAAGCTGGCAGCGGCCAAAGGCGGAAAATTCGAAGAGACCGTCGCCGCTTACCGGGAAGTGATCGGGGAACTGAACAACCCGGAACACAACTTCGGCACGCTCGGCCAGGAACGGAAGAAGATTTTCCTGCGGGAGCTTGAAGCGCTCAAGACCGCGCAGGGGGAATTATTGCTTCACAATGCCCGCAAGGCGGCGGCGGACAAGCTTTACCCCAACGCGATCCAGCTTGCTTCCGAAGCGATGGAAGTCTCCACGCCGGAACGCGAGATCGAGGGGGTTGCGACGGTATCCCCGCTCAAGGAAGAGGTGGAGGATCTGATCGATTTCTGCCGGAAACGGTTCCGCACCGAGGAAAAACTGCAGGACGCCTCGATCGAGGCCGTCAATCCGCAGTATGTGAGCAATCGCGATAAGATCAAGCGCCTTTATGCCGAAGCCAAGACCTTTAAAGAAGGCGGCCGGCTGGAAGAAGCGATTTCCCGTTTAGAGGACATTTATATCATCGACCCCTTCCAT
>JAVBSA010000132.1:0-9129 GCA_031556915.1 Victivallis sp. | reverse complement strand
TCTGAGCAATGACGCTCTGTACGGAACCGAAACATTTACCGGAGAAGGAGATCGAAGATGAAGAAATTTACACTGATCGAATTGTTGGTTGTGATCGCGATCATCGCGATCCTGGCTTCCATGCTGCTGCCTGCCTTGAGTGCGGCGAGGGAAAAATCCAAAGACATGAAGTGCCTGAGCAATGAGAAGTCGATCGGAAATTTCATGCAGATGTATTGCAGCGACAGCCTCGGCTTTTTCCCGGTGAAATCACAGGAGGCGGCCAACGGGATCCGGACGCATGAGTTCTGGACGGACCTGCTGTTCCGGCACTATGCCCGGGTCGGAGCCAAAAGCGGCGACTGGTTCGGTTTCGGCACCGACAACCCCGCTCCCAGGGGAGTGTTCGGCTGTCCCTCCCAGCGAGTCGAAGACGCGAGAATCGAGTACAGCAACTATGGAATCAACATCTTCATATACAACAACGCGGCTTCGCCGTATACTCCGTTTAAAGCGGAGAAGATCAAATATCCCTCCCGCCAGATGATCGTCGGAGATTGCCAGGATACCACCGGTTGCACTGCCGCCCGGGCCGTTCAACTGGATGACCCGGTCACGCGCGTGGCCAAAAGGCACAAAGGCCTCGGGGTGAACTTTCTTTTCGTAGACGGTCATGTGGAATACAAACCCTATCGGGAGTGCATGGCCGCCGAGACCTCATACTGGATCAAGCCGTATTCCACCTTCTGGCGCACACAGGAGTAAGATAGAAAGATGCAGAAGATAATCTTCCTTTGGGCGTTCGCAGTCTGTTGTTTGACAAGCTTTGCCACGGAGAATCTGTTGACCGCGGAGCGGTGGAGCGACACTTCGCCGGGAAAATATGAGGTCGCCGCCAATACAGGCAACGGCACGCTGGATTTCGAGATCACCGGCAGCGGAGGCGTTTCCCGCTATTTCCCGCTGAAACCGGAATGGAAAGCTCTCCTGTTTCAATTCGACCTCAGGACCGATGATGTCGTTGCCGGGCCCAAGGGGTGGCAGGTCGCCAAAATGGAAGTCCTGTTTTTCGACAAAAACAACAAGCAGACCGGCGGTTGGCCCGACTTCGCGACCGCGACGGGAACGTCGTTCAAAAGACATTCGTTGTTTTACAAAATTCCGGAGGGGGCCGTCACGGTGCGGATCACGCCCGCCAATATGGGAATCTCGGGCAATGCGAGTTTCCGGAACGTATCGGCAACACCCATGCTGACGGACCGTGTCGCCGATCTGGATGCGCTCCCACCCGAAGGAACCGCACAGGACCACATGAGCCTTGATGGGGCGGAGCGTTGGGGGAATGCGTTCCGGGATCGGATCTGCCTGAACGGGTTATGGCAATTCTTTCCGCTGAAACCCGGAACGTCTCAAAAGACTTTGCCCGAAAAAGGCAGCGGCTGGTGCTGGTTCAAGGTTCCGGGCGCGTGGCCGGCGGTCGGCATGGATACGGCGGGCAACTCGCAGGAGATCGTCTATTCGCCGTTTGCGGAAAAACTCGATCCCCTGAAGCTGAACGAAGCCTGGTACCGCAGGGAGTTCACTGTCCCGGCGGAGTGGCAGGGCAAGCAGATTCTGCTGTCGTTCACCATGCTCCAGACCAAAGCGCAGATCCGGGTTGACGGCAAGATCGCGGGCGAAGTCGATTTCCCCGGCGGTCAAATCGATCTCACCGGTTACCTTGTGCCGGGGAGGCGGCAGGAGCTGGCGATTCTTGTTTCCGCCAATCCGGAAAAGAGCGGTTCGCTCTTCATGTCTCCCGACGTGGTCGTGAAGATCTCCGGCGATCTGCCCTTTCGGGGAATCACCGGCGATCTGTACCTGGAAGCGCTTCCGCGTGAAGGACATCTCACCGATGTTCATATGGCTACTTCCGTCCGCAGGAAAACCATCACCTTCGACGTCGGGCTCGAAAACGCGCTTCCCGGCCGATACCGGTTGAAGGCCGGGGTTCTGGAAAACGGCGAGTGCGTCAAAGAGTTTCAATCCGAAGTGTTTGAACTTCAAGGCCGGAAGGCGCGAAAGAGTTTCGGCGGCAGCTGGGACACGCCCAAACTGTGGGATACGCACCACCCGGAACATCTGTACCGGGCCGAGGTCTCGCTGGAGCGGGCGGACGGGAAGGGTGTGGATATGCTGTTCCCGGAGGAGTTCGGTTTCCGTGAATTTTGGGTGGACGGGCGCGATTTCTATCTCAACGGAAGCGTCATTCATCTGCGCAATATGGGGATCGGCTGTTCCCGCAACGGGGCGTTCGAAACGCATCGCGACGGCGTCCGCAATGTGATGCAGCGCGTCAAAGACGCGAATTTCAATGCGATTTACGGCCTGGAGTACTCCTTCAAGCCCGGCATCGTCGGCTATATCGACCATATCTATGAAGAATCCTCCCATCTGGGGGTGCTTTCGGCCCTGACGCTGCCCCATGCCAACAACTATGATTGGAATCTCGACGACCCGAAGCAGAAAGAGCTTTATATCAGACACGCGGAACATCAGATCCGGCGGTTTCAGAATCTCCCCGGGGTCGTCATGTACACCATGAACCACAATGCGACCGGGCACATCGCCGACCAGAGTCCGCTGAAAATCGGATTGCCCGGAACTCCCGACCCGAACAACAAGATGGAGATTCAGGCGCTGAAGGCGGAGAATCTGGTGAAGGTGCTTGATCCCGGGCGTGTGGTCTACCATCATGCCGGTTCCCCCGGCGACGGCGTGTACGCCGTCAACTTTTATCTCTGCTGGGCTCCGATTCAGGAGCGGACCGATTGGTTCGAGAATTGGGAAAAGCACGGAACCAGGCCGCTGATGCTGAGCGAGTGGGGCAATCCCCATGTCGCCAGTTATTCCAGCAACCGGGCCGGCGCCGGAATCTGGCACGGAAAGCATAATCAATGGTTCTGGCCCGAAGAGTACCATGCCGAACACATGGGGCAGGAGGCCTACCGCCTTCAGGAGGCGGACAAGGCTTTGCTGGATTCCCAGACCAAAAACTCGCCGGGCAACAAACCCGTCGCATTCTGGTGGGGATTCTGTTATCCCTATCGGGAACCGGCGCCGGTGATCAACGACTTTGTGCATGATAATTACCGCGCCTTCCGGGTGAGGGGAGTCTCCGCCGTCGCCCCCTGGGACTATTCCACGTTCTGGAACAAAATCGGCGACGGAAACGATTACTGGATCAACCCGGACGCTTACCGGAATCTGAAGCGGCGCGGCTGCGTCCCCGATTTCTTTGTGAGTTCCGGCAGCAAGACTCACGGATTCCGCCCGGACCGCGATGGAAACGGCGTCTTCGAATTGTCGGCACTGGGCAAAATCGTCGCCCGCAACTTTGCCGATTACCTGGGATTCATCGCCGGAAGGGAAGGGGACTTTTCGGAGAAAGGCCATTATTTCGCCCCCGGCGAAACGGTATCCAAGCAATTGCAGGTGGTGAACGATTCCCGCGAGACCGGCCGCATCCTCTGCCGGGCGACAGTTCCGGAGCTTGCAATCTCCCTCGAAAAGGAGTTGACCGTCGAAACCGGCAAAAAAGGTTCGGTGCCGCTCGAGTTTCAGATTCCCGCATCTTACGCCGGGGAGAAAATTTCGATCCGGGCGGAATTTATCTTTCCGAACGGTCAAACCGCAACCGACTTCTTTGCCATCGACGTCGTTCCCCCCGTGAAGAACCCGCAAATCGCCGGTCTCGGGGTGTATGACCCGGAAGGCGGCGCCAAAGCGCTGCTCGCCAGACTCGGGATGAAATTCCGGAACATTTCTTCCGTCAGGGACTTGCAAGGTGTGCAATCGCTGATTATCGGCAGGCGGGGGATGAAGAAATTTCCGTTCGAGCTGTCGAAACATGTGGAAAACGGGCTGAAGATCCTGGTTCTGGAACAGGAGTATGAGGATCTCCTCAAAATGGGCTTCCGGGCCAATATGCAAGGGCTCCGACAGGTATATTCGCTCGCTCCCGATTTCCGGGATCAACATTGGTATCGCGGCTCTTCCACACTGACGACCCCGTATCTCGATCTTCCCGGTTTTGAGCCGCTTTATCCGGTCTGGAGCTTCAGCGACTTCTTTGTGAACCGGGTCTGGCGGGCCGGGAATCGCGGCAACGTCAGCAGCGTCTTCATCGAAAAACCGCCGGTCGGCAACTTCGTACCGGTGATGGAGGGCGGCTTCGACCTTCAGTATGCGCCGTTGCTGGAACAATATGCGGGGAAGGGGTATGTCCTTTATTCCCAACTTGATCTCTCCGGCAGGACGGAACAGGATCCCGAGGCGTTGCGGACCTTCCAGAAAATTCTGGTCCGGTTGGATTCCGCGAAGGAATTCTCCGCCCGGCAGGTGGTCTATCAGGGCGACGCGCAAGGCAAAGAGGCGCTGGAGGCGCTCAGGATCCGGTATGCGGAGCAAAACGATGTTTCCGCCGGTTCGTTGCTGGTTCTCGGGCCCGGAAGCGATTTGGGCAAATACAAAGAACAGCTATTGAACGGGTTGGACATTCTCGCGCTCACTCCGACCCGCGAGGAGTTGGCCGCCGTGCTGAAGGCGGAGGAGCTGCCCCTGGCCGGACGGCATTTCCCCGACTATGCGAACGGGCTGGAGAAGCATGACGAATTCAGGGGAATCTCCAACTCCGATCTCCACTGGCGGCATCCGATCCCGTTCTCATTCGCTCCCGGGGGGGGCGGCGGCAGGGCGTTGCGCGTGTTCCGGATCGGCAAAGGCCGCCTGGTGATTTCGCTGGTCGCGCCGTGGATGTTCGACAAAAACGAGTGGCAGTACCGGACCAGCATCCGGCGCAGCACCTTTCTGCTTTCGCGGCTGCTCCATAACCTCGGCGCCGGCGATGAGATCAGTCCGCTGATGTTCGACCGCGATTTCCTGGCCAGGCGGATTGAACTCGAAAACGGCTGGCTCGGACTCGCCGATCCGCAGAAAATCGGGGAGAAAAAAGGCTATTGCAAGCCGGAGTTCAAACCCGGCAGAGAATGGCGGCCGACCAAAGTGAATATGGCCTTCGAATCGCAATTCGAAGATTTGAAGGATTACGACGGCAACTTCTGGTACCGCAAGCAGTTCGATCTCGATTCCCCGATCGATCCCGCCGGGCAGTATGTGCTGAACATTCCCGCGGTGGACGATGAGTCCTGGTGCTGGCTCAACGGCAAATTCATCGGGGAGGTCACCGCAAAAACGCATCCGAACAACTACTGGTTTGCGAGAAGGATGCATCGTTTTCCCGGAAATCTTCTCAAGCCCAAAGGAAATGTGCTGGTGATTCTCTGCAACGACATCCACATGAGCGCCGGAGTCTGGGGCGTCCCGACCATCAAACCGGTCGTGGAAGAGAACAAACTCTACACCGACAATCCCGATCCGCTGGATAACCCGTATCGTTACAGCCGCTGGTGAATATCATGATGAAGCTGGAAAATGCAACCTTTGCCGCCGAGATCGACGAGCGCTGCGGCGGATTGCGCTCCTTTGTGCTGAAAGCCGATCCCGACCGGATGAATTGGGTCGAAGGGCGCGCAACCTGGGGACTGGTCCGCGCGCTCTGCGGACACGACGAGCCGGAGCTGATTCCGTTCCTGTCGGTGCGCGAAACGGGGGAGAAAATCATCTCCGAGTACGGGAACGACGAGCTGCACCTTACCGTCGAACGTTCCGTCTCCGCCGGCGGCGGGCTCCGCGAGGAATACATTCTCTCTTCCCTGGATGGCGCGCCGTTCTTCTTCAACCGCGGCGATCTCGGGATTTACGCCACCTTCAACGACAGCTATGCCGACGCGGAGACCTGCCTCAAACAGCGTTGCCACGCCCATATCTGGTGCGGGGAAGAGGTCTCTTATGTCCGCGCGCTCAAAATGGGATTCGCCGACTGGAACGCCGGTCTGATTCTCCGCCATGGCTCGTTGAACGCCTACCGCGTCGAACGGATCGCAAGCGAAATCAGCAACGACCGGGGCGACTTCCTGCTTCACGTGACCCCGGCGGTGATCGAACCCGGCGAAGAGCTGCGGATCGAGTGGGAGCTTTTCGCTTATCCCGGAGACGGTTTCGAACAGACGTTGCTGGAGAAATATCCCGGCGTCGTGCTGATCGAATCCGAAAACGACACCGTTTTCCCCGGTGAACCGTTCCGGCTCACCGCCCGTTGCGCGAGCCCGATCGGAGAGGCCGCCGTTCTGCTCAACGGCGAACCGCTGCCGGTCCGGATTTCCGGGAGCACGCTGCAAGTCGGATACCTGCCGGAAACATGCGGCGAATATGTGTTTCATTTCGAGATCGACGGCGTTCACACCGTCGCCCGCTGCCGTCGGGTGGAGGATCGGGAGACCATTCTGCGGCGGCGGATCGATTTCCTGATCCATTGTCAGCAGTACCGCAAGCCCGGCAGTCCGCTCGACGGCGCTTTCCTCATCTACGATAATGAAGAGCGGCGCCCCTTCTTCAAGAAAAACGTCGGCGACCACAACGCCGGGCGCGAACGGCTCGGCATGGGCCTCCTGATCGCCCGCTATCTGCAAACGCATCACGTTCCGGAATATTTCGATGCGCTGGAACGATTTGAAGCATTCCTGCTGCGGGAGCTGTTCGATACCGAAACCGGAGAAGTGTTCAACACCATCGGGCGAACTATGTGGACGCGCCTCTACAACGCTCCGTGGATGATCACCTTCTTCCTCGAGCTGTTCCGGCTGAAGAAGGAATCCCGCTATCTCGATTATATTTTCCGTGCTGCCAGGCGCTATTACGAGGGCGGCGGAGCCCGGTTCTACCCCAACGGCGCGCAGTTTTCCGCGCTGATTCCGGTGTTCCGCGCGAACAACCGCGAGGAAGAGGCGGATCTTTTGACGCGATACTGCCGCGAACATGTCGAAAACATCGCCCGCAACGGCGGCAATTATCCGGCTCATGAAGTGCGTTTCGAGCAGACCATAGCCGCCCCCGCCTCCGACCTCACGGCGGAATACGCGCTGGTTTTCGATGCGCCGGAGATTGTGGAATCCTGTGCTTTGCACACCCGGATCCTGAGCCGCTTCGACGGCCGCCAGCCGGATTACCGGTTGAACGGCATTCCGATCCGCCATTGGGACGGCTATTGGTTCGGCAAGCTGCGGTTGTACGGCGACACCTTTCCGCACTACTGGAGCGTGCTTTCCGCCCGCGCCTACCTGCGCTGCGAGCTCTTGACCGGCGACCGCACCCGGCATAACCGGGCGGAGCGGTGTCTCCGCAACACGCTATGTTTGTTCCACGAAGACGGCTCGGCGAGCTGCGCTTATGTGTATTGCCATTCGGTCGTCATGATCGATGACGAAGGCCGCCGCGAACCGAGACGGTTCGGTGAACGGAACGACCCCTGGGCGAACGACCAGGATTTCGCCCTTTACTTCCATCTTTGCCTGCAGACGCCCGGTTGACGGCGGGGGCGTTTAAAGCGGTCGGAGGAATGTTCGATGCGCCAGGTCTGAGACTCGCGGAAGTTTGGCGTAGGCCTTGACTATTGCAGAGGTGTTTGCGGGTCTGCAAGCAGTCTTGTTTGCCGGATTGTTTGATTCCTGTCTCCTTCTGTGACTTTGTTTCCGCCTCTGACGACCATCTTCATTGACTTCGGTAACCTGATGCGGACACAATTTGAACATCTTATGCGAAAAAGGAAAAGAGCGGGAATTTGAAATAAACAGCTTGCATATTTTAATATTACGCCATATCTTAAAATAAGAGGGCTGCTTATTTTAACTTGCGAGGCTCAGATGAAGCGCGGAATTCAAGGATATTACGAGACCATCAGCACTGTCGGAGAAACGGTGAAGGCTTTCGTTCCGAATCCATTGCCGCCGACTCCTCCGCTTGAGCTTTCCGGCCCGCTCCAGAAAAAACTGGACGAAGCCTCCTATGCCCTGGGAAAACTCGACGCGGCGGCTGAACTGCTGCCGGATGTCGGACTCTTCCTCTACATGTTCATCCGCAAGGAAGCGGTCCTGTCTTCCATGATAGAGGGAACACAATCTTCCCTCTCCGACTTACTGTTATTCGAACTCGAAGAAAAGCCCGGAGTTCCGCTGGATGACGTCCAGGAGGTCAGCAACTACGTCGCCGCCATGAACTACGGCTTGGAACGCCTGAAAGACGGCTTCCCGTTGTCGTTGCGCCTGATTCGTGAGATTCACGGCGAGCTACTGGCAAAAGGCCGAGGCAGCCTAAAATCGCCCGGAGAGTTCCGCAAAAGCCAGAACTGGATAGGCGGCTCCCGCCCCGGAAACGCCGCCTTCGTTCCCCCGTCCCCGGAGGAAGCTGTGAAATGCCTGAACGCCCTCGAACTCTTCCTTCACGACGAAGAAACTCCCATCCTGATAAAAGCGGCCTTGGCGCACGTCCAATTCGAAACCATCCACCCCTTCCTCGACGGAAACGGGCGCGTCGGCCGCCTCCTGATTACTCTGCTTCTCTGCGAAGGCAAAGTCTTGAAACAACCGCTCCTCTACCTGAGCTATTATTTCAAGCTTCACCGTCAATACTACTACGAACTTCTGAACGACATCCGAAGCAACGGAGACTGGGAACGCTGGCTCGACTTCTTCACCGAAGCCGTAATCGCCACAGCCAAACAGAGCCTGACCATCATCATGGCCTTGGACAAGCAAGTAAAAGAAGACCGGGAAAAGATTCAGCGTCTCGGAAAAAGCAGCAAATCTGCAATGCTGGTTCATCAAGCCATGCTCCGTCACCCCATCACCGGCACCCGGAAGCTGAAAGAAGAAACCCACCTCACCGACGCAACCATCAACACAGCACTGCGCAAATTACAAGAATTCGGCATTGTCGAAGAGACGACTGGTCACAAGCGCAATCGCCTATTCTGCTATTATGGCTACCTCCGACTGCTGAGTCAAGAAATGGGTCTCCCGGAATAATCAGCAATTGTGCAACCGCCTGTGGCAAAATCAGGCAACAGAGACTCTAAGGGGTTGTGAAGAAATAAGTGGAACTTTATGCCGAGGGTATCGGGGAGAGATTTTGGTTTTGCCGATGAGGAGCAAAGCCGCAGAGCTTTGTAACGAATCGGCGAAGCCGAAAGCTCCCCCGAGACACCGGCAGAAAGTA
>JAVBSA010000096.1:0-3918 GCA_031556915.1 Victivallis sp. | reverse complement strand
GATGGAGAGACGGTAAATGAAAGGCAAACTCAACCGCTCCGGCGCGTTGCGCCGGATATCCTCGACCGAGGAGCCGCGAACCAGTTCCATCGCGAAAAAGTAGTCTCCGTTCGGCAGCAGCCCGGCATCGTAAGCCTGTACGATGTTGGGGTGGTCGAGCCGGGCGGCCAGCCGTGCTTCGGAGAGGAAACTTTTGACGTACTCCTTCTCCGCCGCCAGCTCCGGCAGCAGAATTTTCAGCGCAATCGCCCTGTCGAGTGTCTGCTGGCGGGCGCGGTAAACGATTCCGTTGTTGCCGCGTCCCAGTTCCCATTCGATTTCATAGCCGGCGACTACGGTCCCCGGCGGAAGCGTTGCGATATCGGTTGGCATTCCCTACTTCAAATATTTTTCTCTGAGGAGTTTGTATTCCGCGTTCCTGACATCGGCTTTGGCGACCAATGTCTCCAGCGCCTCTTGCATCGTCAGGCGCGCCAGGTCGGAATTCGGCCGCTTGCCGGTTCCCTTGCACTGGAAGCACTCGCGCTTGCCGGTTCCTTTGCAGGCGGTGCAGTTGCCGGTTCCTTCGCAGCGCTTGCAGGCTATTTCCGTGGTCGTGAAGTTTTTACCCTTCGCGCCCGTGGCCGCCGTCAGGGTTCCTTTGGCGTTGCAGGCGGGGCATTTGCCCGGGTTGCGCGTACAGCTTGCACAGGCCACAGTGCCCAGGCCTGCGCAATCTTTGCATGTTTCTTCGGTTCCGGCGCGCATCTCTTCGGGATTCGCCGCCGACTCCAGGAGCGAGGCGATCAGGTTCTGGTTCTTGCTTACGATGGCGGCCGCATAGGCGGCGTTATTGATCCGCTGCGTTTCCGGGGAAAAGCTGACCGGGAGCTTGAATTCAACCAGTTGGCGGATGTCCGCTTCGGCCGGCGTCGGGGCGGTACGGAGGCGTTCGGCGAGAGTTCTGAAACTTTCCAGGGATTGGATTTCGCGGGCCATTTGCGCCAGGAGCTGTTTCCAGCCGGCGGCGACCAGGTCACGGTTTTCTTCGGTGTTGAACTGTTTCAGGTCGGCATTCGTCTTCAGCTGCTCTTCGATTTTTTCGAGCGAATGGTAATTGGCGGTGGAAGCGGCGTTTTTGATCTGCAGCGCGATGATCTCATTGCCGAGTTTTACGGCGTCATTGCGGTTGACCGCTTTCTCGTGTTTGTCGATCGCGCCGCTCAAAGAGGCGACGCTCTCCAGAGTCAGGGCTTCGGCGGCGGCGTCCATCTGTTTTTCGAGCTCGATCGTGGGGGTGACTTTACCTGCGACGAAGAGCCCCACGCCGGCGAGCAGAAGAACGACGACGAGAACAATGATCTTGCCCAGGGAAGAACCTTTCTTCTTCTCGGGAGCGCGGCCGCGGGGAGGGCGGGAGGAACTGCGGGGAGGAGTTGGCGGCATAGGATCATAACCTTTCTTATTGACCGATCAAACTGCGCAGAACGGCGATCACGGCGCGGCGGGTCGGGCTGTCGCCGGAGGTGCGTTTGAGCATTTCCCGGCCGTGGGTGGTTTGTTGAAGGCGGGATTGCGTGTCCGGTTTCGCCGCGGGTTCCTCCGCGTGCGCAACCGTACCGCCCGCAAGCAGGACGGCCAGCAACAGGATACGGTGATATTTTTTCATCATAAAAAAGCCTTTCATTCGCAATTTAGAAAATAATCTAGCATAATAATGCGGTCAATGCAAATTTGCGGCGAAAAAACACTGTTTTTTACGGATTTTCAACCGTTGCGGTTGACAAGCCGGAGCTGCCGGGTTATATTGATTCACGTCCGTATGAGGCATGGCGAAGTGCCTCTTTTTTCATCCTAAACAGCAGGAAATATGAAAGAGAAACGAAAACAGAAGGTCAGTGAGGACCCCGGACCCCGATGGCGTGAAGCCGTTCGGGCGATCTGTTTCGGAATCTCTTTTCCGGCCTGATCGATCCGCCGCAGCCTTCGGCTCGGTTCACGGTTTCACGCTTTCCTCCGGGAAACCCGCTTCATGAGTCTCCGGGATGCTTGTGTCCCGGCGAAATGTCGAACCGTTTAAAAATCGAGGAAACAAGCCTATGTTCAGATGTTACGATCTGGTGGACGGGCGTGTTCAGAGCTGTCCGGAGGGACAGCTTGGGATCATTCAGGTATACAGCGCTCCGACCGAGGAAGAAAAACGCTATCTCGTCGAACAGTGCGGAATTGACGAGCACACGCTCCACTCCGCCCTCGACGAAGACGAAATCTCCCGTATCGAGTACGAGCAGAACCACATCGCGGTCATCATGAAGCGCCCGCGCAACTTTCAGGTGGACCGGAGCATGTCGTTCAAGGTCGCTTCGGTCGGCGCCTTCCTGTTCAAAGACCGCCTTGTCGTGCTTCAAGCCGAGCCGATGCCGCTTTTCGAGCATGGCCGCATGCCGTTGCGCGGGAACACCATCCAGGGGGTGCTGCTGCGGCTGTTGCATCACTCCACCCACCACTTCTTGCAGCACCTGCGGATCATCCGCAATATTTCGGATGAGATCGAGAATAAGATTGAGTTTGCGGTGACCAACAAATCGCTGGTGAACATGTTCTCGCTTCTCAAAAGCCTGACTTATTATGAAAGCGCCACCAGCGCCAACCAGCTCCTGCTGCTGAAGTTGAGGAACGACTCCGCCAAATTGGGATTCAATGAGGAAGAGAACGATTTTCTCGACGATATCACGGTTGAAAACAAACAGTGCGACAACCTCGCCGGAATTTACGCCGGGATTCTGACCGGAATGTCCGACGCGCGGGTCTCCGTCGTCAGCAACAACCTTGCCGGAATCATGAAGTATCTGGCGGTCATCAATATCGTCTTCCTGCCGCTCACGGTGATCACCGGGCTCGGCGGGATGTCCGAATTCACCATGATGACCGAAGGGATCTGGTGGCCGCATTCCTACAGCTTGCTGGTGGTCGGCATGGTGATCGTCGGTTATATCACCTACCTTCTGGTCAAACAGATCGGAACCAACGGAAGGAGGCGGTGAACATGAATACCGAAAGAAAACCGCGTTACCGCAACCTCACCCGCCGCGGCGAGCAGAGGCTCATGAAAACCAACCTCTATTTCGACCTCACGGTCGGCGGACTTGCGCTGGTGATCATTCTCTGCATGATCGTCTGCCACGGCCAGCCGTATGAGCTCGGTGAAAAAAACAGCGCAGGGTTCCCGCTCTGGTTCCTGTTGAGCCTGGCCTATCTGCCGCTCGAAGCGATGGGGATTGTCAACTGGTGCATCGGCGCACAGGATTCGGCTCTGATGCGATTCCTGGTGGAAGATCCGCACCAGGCGCTCGGGTTGGGAATCTTCAACCTCTCGCTGCTGCTGCTCGTATGGGGTGCGATCCGTTTCTATTTCGGCAGGCGTTACGGTTCGCCCTTCCTGAAAACCAGCGGTAATTTCGTCCTGGTGTTCTTCGTCTGGGGCGTCTTCCAGCTCGGTTGCATGGCCGCCGTCGAAATCTGGGATCACGGCGGGTTCTCCCCGCTCCACCGCCACCTTAACCGCGAAGCGGAACCGGAAAAGGTGATCGTAGTCACAGCCGAACCGTAAAAGTAAGCGGGCGCTCTGGAGGCGCTCTGGGAACAGAGAGCCATCCTTTGCGCGAAAAGCAGTTGCCATCCTTGTAAAAGCGAAAGAAAGACACAGATATCCCATAACTTCCAGAAAAGACCGATTCGTGACAAGGTTTGAGCGTGGGGTTTCTGAATTTCGGATCCCCCGTGTTGTCAGATATAGTATTTGTTGAGCTTGAATGGTCAGAAGTCAAACTCCATTTGACCGAATTTGAGCGGAGGAGGACGTGTTTTCATTTTGAATTCGCCTTTGCATGAGCCCATAACCGATTCGATACTGAAGAAATTCCAGACGACTCCGCGAAT
>JAVBSA010000396.1:0-3326 GCA_031556915.1 Victivallis sp. | reverse complement strand
TACCGCGTCGGCCGACCACTCTCCCCGCTTTTTTGCGGGGAGAGGGCGAGCGGCCTCGCCCGTGCCGGTGCAGGACAGGCGTAGTGAGCTTGCCTCGTCCCCTCTGAGGGGGCGAGTGCCGAACGGAGCGGTGCGGCGCGTCACACCCCGCTCTTCATGTCACGGGAAGTAGCCCACCGCTTATTTACGCTCTACCCCATCCGCATTCCCCTCATCATCATAGTCAGCATTTTTCGCGTAGCGAAAAATGCGTCGGCGCCGGCACCTTGCCGGTCTGGAGGTCCAGGAGGGCGAAGCGCCTCCTGGTGGAGTTTGAGGCAAAGCCTCAAGGCGATGGGAGTTTGTGGGCTGCCATTTGGAGACGCAGCAGCCAGTTTGCGTTGGTGAGGCGGGTTTGGAGATGGTTTTGAAGATATTGCATCCGGAATGCGTTTCCGCAGAACAGTACGCCTTTGCAATCGAGTTCCTGACCTCGGACTGTTCCGGTGGCGCGGCTGAAGGGGCGGAAGGGCAGACTGAAGAGAGAAGCGGTCAAGGCGATGAAGGAGAGTCCGCCGAACACCATCAGGCCGACTGCGTACCGTTTCCATAGCCGTTTCGGTTCCTGAATGATGCGATAGATCCATTCGAGCCCGGTTTTGCGGACCCAGTTGGGTGCGCGGCGGACTTTGCCGCAGATGAAATTGAAGGATCCGCCGATGCCGATGGCGGCGGGAATGCGGAGGTTTGCCGCGTTGCGTGCCAGCCAGAGTTCTTGTTTCGGGTTGCCGAATGCGATCAGGAGGAGATCGGGGGCGGCGGCGTTGATTCGGGCGCAGATTTCGGCGTCGTTCGCCAGATTCTCCGGGGAATCGTCCAATTTCACGAAGGGCGTGTCGATGCCGACGATCTGGAGGCCTGGGTTGCGGGTGGTCAGCAGCTCCGCCGCCTGATTTGTCGCATCCGGGGTACCGCCGAGGAAGTAGAGTTTGGTTCCGGTTTTGGCGGCTTTCTGGGCGATCATCGGGACGAGGTCGGCTCCGGTGACCCGCTCGGGCAACCTGGTGCCGAGGAGGCGGCTGAGCAGGACCAGCGGCATTCCGTCCGGGGTGACCAGGGCTGCTTCGCGGAGTGCTTCCGCGAGTCCCGGCGTTGCGCGGTGCGGTCCGAAATCGAGTGCGTTGACGATGAAATCCACGTTCAGGGTCGCCAGCATCCGGCACCGGTCCGGCGCCGGTGAGGTGGACAGCTCGAAAATCCTGTCGAGCGCGTCGGCGTTATTCAGCCGGTCCACAGGGATCCCCAGCAGGGCGATGCGCGGCATTTCAGTTGGAAACACGGGATTGCTCATAAAGTTCCACCACTCCTCTGGCATGTTTTTTCCAATCGAATTCCGCGGCGCGGCGGTGCCCCGCTTCGATCAGTTGCTCGCGTAATTCTTTTTCCGTCAGGATGCGCCGGATCGCTTCGGCGATCGTCGCCGGGTCCGCCGGGTCGAAAAGCATTGCGGCTCCTTCTCCGATCTCGCCGAGAGAGGAGTTGTTCGAGCAGCAGCACGGCGTTCCGCAATGCATCGCCTCGATCAGCGACAGGCCGAATCCTTCAAAGAAAGAGGGGAAAACATAACTTGCGGCCCCGGTATAAGCTTCGGCCAGGTCGGCGTTTTCGAGGAATCCGGTGAAGAGGATGTCCTCGCGCCGGGGGGATTCTTCGGCGCGGCGATGCACTGCTTCGGCGTTCCCCCAGTCCGCTCCCGCGATGACCAGTTTGCAGTATGAGAGTTCCGGCGGCAGGAGCTCGAAGGCCCGGATCAGATTGCAATGGTTTTTGCCGGGGTGTTCGATCCGTGAGATATAGAGGAGATAGCCGTTCGGTTTCAGCTTGCACCGCTCCATCCAGCCATCGCGCGGCTTGGGCGGAACCGGCAGCCCGTTGTAGATTACCCGGATCTCTTTTTGAGCGGGCAGCGGCCAGAAGCGCCGCATGTCGTTCGCCGTCGAACGGCTGATGGCGACCAGGGCATCTGCGCGGCTGATGAAGAACGGCAGAACCCACCGCAGGTAGAACATCCGCAAAGGATCGTATTTCCCGGCGATGTGAAAGTTGGCCAGGTCGTGGATCACCGCAATGGTAAAGAGCGGGTAGAACGCGAATGCGCGGCGGTTCCCGGCGGCGATGACGCAGAAATCGCACCCTAGTTTGCGCAGCCGGAAAGGAAGGATGAACAGACAGTAGAACATCGAGAAAATCGCACGGCGCGTCCAGCCGGGCAGTTCGATCGGGGTTTGTCTCGGAAAGAACTTCGCATCCCCCGGTTCTGTGATCAGGACCGTTTCATGGCCGAGTGTTTTCAGCGCTTCGACAAGGCTGCGTGTATAGACGGAAATTCCCGATTTCCCATCGTCGAACGGAACGCAGAGAACTGCAATTTTCATATGATACCATAGTTACTGAAGTTTCGGCTAATATAGCATTGCTTCCGGTGTTTTGCAATCGGGTTTCCTGCGACGGGGCGGCGGCGGAAGACGGGGTTGACGACCCGATGGTGAAAAGCCGAAAAAGAACGATTTTTATCAGAAAATTCCTTGACTTACAGTAACTGTAAGGTTTAGTTTGAATCATAGCAACTCAAAACAACAGGAGGTGCGGATATGAAAAAGACGATTATGGCATGTTCGGCGGCGGTAATGGCGGCGTTCAGCTGCCCGGCGGCGGAACCGGTGGCGATTACGCCGGAGAAGACGCTGGTGGTTTATTATTCGTGGGGCGGCAACACCAGGGCCGCAGCGGAACAGATTCACAAGCTCACCGGAGGAACTCTTCTTGAAATCAAGCCGGTGACTCCTTACCCCACCGCGTACCAGGCGTGCGTCGATCAGGCGAAGAAAGAGATCGCCGAGGAATTCCGGCCGGAGATTTCCACCAAGGTCGAGGATATCGCGAAATACGATGTGATTTTCGTCGGCAGCCCGAACTGGTGGGGGACGATGGCGCCGCCGGTCGCGACCTTCCTGACCCGGACCGATCTTGCCGGCAAAACGGTGATTCCATTCTTCACACATGGGGGAGGGGGGATGCAGCGCTGCGAGGCGGACGTCAAAAAGCTTTGCGGAAAATCCAACGTGCTGAAAGGGGCCACCTTCTCCGGCATCCGTGTCCGGAAGTCCGCCGAAGAGGTGGAGAAATTCGTCAGAAACCGGGTTGTCCTGCCATGAAAATGAAGGAATGCACGCCGGCGACCCGCCGGCAATGCAACGATGTCTCGCTGCCACTTCTCGGATTCGGCATGATGCGGCTGCCCGGCAAAGAGGGCGCGATCGATAAGAAGACCGCGCGGGAGATGATCG